>JAQVTJ010000117.1 GCA_028700095.1 Methanobacterium sp.
CACCTTTTAATAACTATTTGAATTTTATTTATCCTAATATCTTTCTAAATTAGTAGAATAATATCCATTTTAATTAGAAATATAATATATATTTATATTTAAAATACCAAGTAAATATTCATTTTCAGCTTCTATATCAAAATAAAATAAAAACTATGGGAAAAAAGGATAAAATAAGGAATATATTAAAATATAGTCTGTAAAATGTCTAAAACCATGATATAATAGTTAAAATAATTTGGTTATTAATTAAAAATAGAAAAAAAGGAATAAATTATATATCCTCAAAATTAAGGTTATCTTCAATAAGATCCTTTAAAACATCATAAATATTTTTTATAGGAATTCTTGTCTGTTTTAAATTGTTTCTATTCCTTATGGTTACAGTATTATCTTCAAGGGTTTCATGATCAACAGTAACTGCAAAAGGTATGCCTATTTCATCACAACGAGCATATCTACGTCCTATTGTTCCTGATCCATCATATTCCGATATTATATTCTGATTTCTAAATTCATCCTTTATAGAATGGGCTATTTTAACCATATCTTCATTGTTTAAAAGTGGGAAAACCGCAACCTTAATAGGAGCTATTCCTTTTTCTAACTTTAAAAATGATCTGCCATTATATTCAGTATAAGAATGAAGAAGTACGGTGTATATTATACGGTCAATTCCATATGATGGTTCAATTACATGAGGAATAACCTTTTCACCTCTTATAATATCTTCAATTTCTTGGAAAGATATAATATCTGGAGATAATTCATAATTTTTACCATCAATTTCTATTTTGAATACACCTTCCTTTTTAAAGGCTTTTTGTATATCTGATACTTTTAAATCTTCTAATTTATTGATTATTTTCGGTGCATCTGCTTTAAAGAGCGGGCCAAATTTTTTCATATTATGCTTTACAACAAGTTTTGTAACTGTTTTTGGTTTATTATATTCAATGAAAACACTAAGATCTTCATTGCTGTGTTTGCCATGTGATTTCAGATCAAAATCTGTTCTATCTGCAATTCCTATTATTTCGATCCATCCAAATCTATCTGTTTTAACTTCAACATCCCAACAATCAATTGCATAATGGGCCATTTCAGTTGGAAGATGCTGTCTGAACCTTATAACATCTGCGGGAATTCCTAGATCAGATAAAAATCTTGCTGCAAGACATAGTTGATAAGTTAAAATTTCACTAGATATCAATCCTTCTTCAACAGCCTTTTTAGCATTGATTCTTTCTGTTTTCTCTTTTTTTAACTGGTTTTCTGATGGGAAAAGAGTTAAAATATCCTCTGCCATATTATTGAATTTAGGATGGGTTTTATTTTTAGGGTCTACAAATATTTCTGCTTCAGCTTGGGTGAATTCCCTTAGCCTAATAACTCCCTGACGTGGGGATATTTCATTACGATATGCTTTACCAATTTGAACAACTCCAAATGGAAGCTTCCCTCTGAAAAATCTTAATAACCTTTTAAATGGGATAAATATGCCCTGTGCTGTTTCGGGACGCATATAACCAGTTTTTTTTCCTTTCGCACCTATGAGTGTTTGGAACATTAAGTTATAGCTCCATACATGTGTTAGCGGCCCTCCACATTTAGGGCATTTAATTTGTTTATCTGATAATATTTTCGTTAATATATGGTCTTCTTGTCCTTCCACATCTTTATTTAACACAGCTTCAATTATATGATCAGCCCTGTAAACTTCCATACATTCTTTACATTCTGTCATGGGATCAGTAAAATGATCAACATGGCCTGATGCTTTAAGTGCTTCCTCAGGCATTATAGTTGGTGATTCTATTTCATAGAAACCTTCATGTGTTATGTAGTAGTTTCTCCATTTTTCAATAATATTGTTTTTGAGTATTGCACCTAAGGGGCCGTAATCAAAGAAACCTGCTGATCCTGAATATATTTCAAATGACGACCAAAGATATCCTCTTTTTTTGGCTATGTTCATTATCTTGCTGTCTGTCATGGCAAATCCTCTCAATAAAATTATATTCCAAAAAAATATATTAATTTTAGTTATTTAACATTTTTTAAGGGTTGATCCTCTTATAAGCTCATAATCGTGTTTAATTTTACTTGTAACTGGACGGGTTTGGTTCATATATTTACTATCTCGTTCAGGATGTCCATAGGGTCTGTCTGCTGAGGATGTCATTGTTTCAAAGACTATTTGGCATACTCTCTGGCCAGTATATAATGCAACAGGCATTTTTCCTATATTGGATATTTCTAAAGTAATTTTTCCACAGAAACCTGGATCTATATATCCTGCTGTAACATGCATGGTTATTCCAAGTCGTCCCATTGAAGATCTGCCTTCAACCCTTGCAACAAGATTATCTGGAAGTTTAACAGTTTCATAAGTTGTTGCAAGAGCAAATTCACCAGGATGAATAATAAAAGGCATTCCCTCTTCTATATAAAATGATTCCATATAACCTTCAATGTCTGTTTTGTCCATTGGATCAATATATGGCTTTTTTATTATTTTAAAGCTTTTAAATTCATTTCCAATTCTCAAATCAACTGAAGATGGTTGTATTTGTCTTTCAGGTTCATTTAATGGTTCTATACTTATTTTTCCTGATTCAATATGTTTTTTAATATCTTTATCGCTTAGAATGGCCATTTATTGCCCTCTTTTAACTTTTTTTTTACAGCATTAGCTTACGAGCTTTATCTTAATTTAATATTCTATTTATAATATAATGGATATAATATTTTTTCATAATTTTTAACAATCCTTTATACATTTAATGTCACTATAAGGATTTAAATTATGTATAGTAAAATTCTATGAATGATTATTTATCATTTTTTTTCTTTTATCCGTATTTTTATTCTTCTTAAAGTTCCTTTCATGGTATGTGCTTCTCTTCCAGATATAAATGCTCTTTCAATAATTCGTTTAAACACAAGAGATGCATTTCGGCTTTTATGATGAGGATAACCTAATTTTTGGATTATATCTTCTATGTATATTATTAAACTTTCTTTTTCAGCTTTTGTTGCGATTTCCAATCCATCTATGGGATAGGATTTTTCTCTCTTAAATACTTCATAGAATATAATTGCTGCTGCATGTGTTATGTTAAGTATGGGATAATACTCATGTGTTGGGATACTTACAATTATATCACAAAGACTAATCTCTTGATTTGAAAGTCCATTTCCTTCTCTACCAAATATTAATGCTACATTACCTTGGTATTTAATTGAATCTCCCAATTCTTCCGGAGTTATAGCTATTCTAGCTACATTATAACTTCCACCTGCAGTACCTGTAGTTCCAATTGCTGAGTCAATTTTAGCAATATTTAAAAAATTTTCAAGCGTATCATATATTTGTGCGTTGTGTACAACATCCCTTGCATGCACGGCCTGAAAATAACTTTCATTTTTCAATTCACATGGATTTATTAGGACTAAATTTGTTAATCCAAAATTTTTCATAGTCCTTGCAAGAAAACCAATATTTCCGGGGGATTCAGGCTCAACAAAAACAATATAGATCATATTTTTTCACATAAATTTTTAGTTAATTAAATATTATTAATATTATAAATTTAACAATCATAGGCAAGTTCAAGAAGTTTTAAAATATTCATAACTTTTATATTTTCTATTCCTGCTTTCTCTAAACTATCTTTAATATTATATTCACAAAATGGACATATTGTAATAACTACATCTACACCTAAATCTTTAACCATATCCACCTTTTTTTTACCAAGCCCTGCTGCTATTTCAGGTTTCCCAGATCTTACACCTCCACCTGCACCACAACACTGATCAGGCACTTCCATTTCTACAAATTCAAGTCCTTTTATCTTTTTAAGTATTTCACGAGGTTCTTTACTTATGCCTTGTCCTCTAACAAGATGGCATGGATCATGGTATGTTACACGCATATTAACTGGTTTCATATTTTCTGTGTTTAATCTTTCAGCTAAAAATTCACTAATATCCACAACATTAAGATTAACCCCATATTTAGGATAGTCATTTTTAAGTGTTGAACCACATCCAGCACATACTGTTATTATAGTATCATAGTCTTTGAAGATTTCCTTATTTTTCATGATAAGATCAGAAACCTGTTTTTTTTGCCCAGTTCTAAGTAATGGTGAACCACAGCATACTTGACCTTCTGGAACAATAACATCTACATCATTATCTTCCAACACTTTCAGAAATGCTAATCCTATCTCTGGAATTTTATAATCAACCATACAACCAGTGAAAAATGCCACTTTAGGTTTTTTTGTTTTAGATCTAGAATTGGTTTTGCTATTTATTTGGGATTGCTTACTATTGGAGGTGTTTATTTGTTTTTCTGAAACAGCTTTTATAAATCCTTGAGCCATAAACCCTTTGCCAAGGGGTTTAACTGAACGGCCTGTTTTTTTTATAAGTTCCATAACCTCTTTATGAATAGGTAGCGGTCCTACATCTTCATTACATGCAATTGTCCTTAACTTTTCAATAGCAGATCCGAAGGTGTTTATTTCCTTAGGACAGACTTCTGCACATTTTCCACATGAGGTACAACAATAAAGTCCTTCATTAAACCCTTCATTAACACGATCTCCACAGTCTCTTGGATCCATTGCAAACTTAGAAATATATCGCATAAAATAGGGTCCTGCAAATTCTGATGTTTCATTAACCACAGGACAGGCAGATATACATGATAAACATTCAATACAACTTCTAATTTTTTTTGTATCAGCACATTCTTCAGGCTCTATTATAGCAGGACATGTCTGGTTGTTACATTTATCTTCTAAATAAAGATCCATTTTTCCAATTTTTTCATCAAATTGGGATCTGTCAACAATTAAATCTTTAATCACATTAAAATCAAGCGGTTCAATAATTGCATTATCTGTTATTTCTGCTTTACAAGCTATAACCACTTTTCCTTTCTTTTTAAAAGCACATGATCCACATTGACCTGCTCTGCAAGAACATCTGTAATCT
>JAQVTJ010000118.1 GCA_028700095.1 Methanobacterium sp.
ACGAGATAGAGTAGGTGAAGCTGTACATGGGGCGTATAATACATTGAATTTACTCCTGTTAGTACGGAAAAACTATCGGCTATTCCAGAGTTAAGCCAGGAACGTGATGATTTAGAAGCATCGATACATCCTAGATTGAGTGGATCTCAACCTCAACTAAGCTTTGACGAGACTCTTATCGAAAAGTTAATTGCAACTGTTATAGTAATAGGATTTGCTGCCTCAGTGATTGCAGTAATTATCTATTTATTCTGTATAATTACAACAAGTTCTGAATTAGTGGATCTAAAGAAGTATAATCCTATCCCCAAAAAAAGTTTGGGAATGGGAGGAGTATAAATTATAAATAAATTCCAAAATACATAAATAGTTAAAAATAAAGATATTAATTATAATAATATTAGCGGGTTAAAGGTGAAGAATAAATGGTAAATATGTCTAAAATTTCAATATTTTTAGTGGGTTTAATGGTTATATCTTGTTTTGCAGGAGTATACGCAGAAAACCCTACGGGTAAGGATATACATGTTTCTAAGGAGGGTGTCGACAGTAATAATGGTTTAACACCAGAAACTTCTAAAAAAAACATAGAAGCCGCATATAAGAGTGCTAATCCTGGTGATACTATCCATGTAGGGCCTGGAAGATATTTTATTAACCTTAAACTTTACAAAAACATCACACTAAGAGGAAACAATCAAATACTTTTATTGACGGATTAAAGAGAGGACACTGTATATATATCCTTAAAGAGGCTACTGTTACAGTTACGGGGTTCACATTAGATAATGGTGGTTTAACCTATGATATTTGCGGTGGTGGGATCTGTAATGATGGTACATTAACTTTAAAAGATTCCACAGTAACTAACTGTTATGGTCCTATTGGAGGAGGAATCTATAATGAGGCGGATGGGGTTATGAATTTAAGCAGGGTGACAATTAAAAACAACAAAGCAAAATGGGGTGGTGGAATATATAATTGTGCTAATTTAACAATGGAAGATTCTATCATAGCAAGCAACACTGCAACCAGAAATTGTGGAGGGATAAAAAACACATGGTATGCTTATACGAAGTTAAGTAAAGTGGTGGTTAAAGACAACAAAGCAAAGGAAGAGAATGGCGGTATTGGAATTTATGCTGATAGTACAGTGGTTATAGAGGATTGTTCCATTATCGACAATGTTGCAGGGAATGATGGTGGTGGAATCAGTATTGGGGCTAGGGGTATATTATATTTGTATAGGTCTGTGATAACCGGTAATACTGCAAAAAATGGTGGTGGTATTATGAATAATAATACTGCTTATATAGATGATTTCAGTATAAGCAATATGATTAGTAATAATCCTAATAATTTCGCAGGCAATCCACATATACCTGCTTAAACCCACCATTCCCCTATATTATTTTGCCATTCTCTTTTTTTTGGAAGATTTTATAAAATATATTGGAAGGGTTGATTTTTTCTATATTTTTATATTCTATTTTTAGATAGTTGAGTATACAGATATTTTTTTTATTTTTTTATGACTTCTATTGAACTTTTGGTTAAATTGAGAAATTTATGTATGGGGTTTGATATAATAATTGTAGGCAAATTTTATTCTGGGATAATGTTTTTTTTTATTATTTTCTTAAATGTATGCCATGATTATCATATTTTTTGATAAATTCATATTTTTTTTATGCCAATTCCATGCAGTTACTATTATCTCTTGAAGATCTTCATAGTTAGGTTTCCATTTTAATATATTACGAGCTTTATTTGAACTTCCAACAAGAATTGGAGGATCTCCTTGTCTTTTTTTTTCTTCAACTGCAACTATTTCTTCTCCAGTGACTTCTCTTGACTTTTCTATAACTTCCAATACAGAAAACCCATTACCATTTCCAAGATTAAAATTATCACTTTCACCTCCATTTTCAAGGTATTGTAATGCTTTTAAATGGGCATCAGCTAAATCTGTTACATGTATATAATCTCTTATACATGTACCATCAGGTGTTTTATAATCAGTTCCAAATATTTTAATATTATCTCTTTTCCCAATGGCTGCATCTAATATTAATGGTATTAAATGTGTTTCAGGATTATGTAATTCACCTATCTCACAATCAGGATCTGCACCTGCAGCATTAAAATATCTTAAAGAAACATATTTTAAATTATAGGCCTTACTATAATCTGATAAAATAGTTTCAACCATTAATTTCCCATGTCCATATGGACTTATAGGATTTTGTGGATGTGTTTCTGTAATTGGAATTTCCATGGGATTACCATAGGTTGCACATGTAGATGAAAATACCAAGGTTTTAACATTAAATTCTAACATTACCTTAATAAGATTTAAAGTGTTACAAACATTGTTTATATAATATTTCTGAGGATCCTTAATAGATTCACCAACATAGGTAAATGCTGCAAATTGCATTACAGCAGTTATAGGATATTTTTGAAATATCTTCCGTATATCATTAATATTTCCAAGATCTCCATATTCAAATATTCCCCATTTAACAAAACTTTCATAGCCATAACTTAAATTATCAAAAACAATAGTTTCATAGCCATTAATACTAAGCTGTTTATTAATATGCGCACCTATATAGCCTGCACCGCCAATTATAAGAATCATATTAGAATATTGGTAATTACTCATAAAAAAAAGTATCTATCAAAAATAGAATTATATTTTAAAAACAGATATCTTATTTAGTTATATTATTTTTTTCATCTAAAAATCTAAAAGAAATATACATCTACTTAAATTAATAGAATGCATTATTATTTAAACAATATCACATCATATATCATATATAATTAGCCATTATTCTAGTATATGATAAGGGACTATGTTTTGGTGATTATAATATAATAATTAGGATCTATATGTTCATAAACCTGGAAATAGTTCATATACTCTATTTTATATTTATAAAAATATCTAGAATAAGAATGTTTTTACCATAAAAAAAAATAAGGATAGGTGTTTTTATAAAATTTTTGGAATTTAAAATAAATAAAATTATATATATAAATTAAAGGTTTAGTGTATAATATTCCCCGTCACTCAGTTGTGTTTTCTTTATTAAACCTTTATTTTCCAATGCTATAATAATATTATAGGTTTTAAGACTTGTAAGTTTTAGTTCACCATAAAGCATATGACCTTCAAGCAGAGTTTTTGATAAAAGTCCAGATTCTCCTGCTATTTCTTTTATTATTTTAAATGCTTTTTCTTCTGTCTGGTTCAGTTCTTCTTTTTTAACATCTTCCTTTGATTCCCATACATTAATATTACCGGTTTTAAGAAGTTTAACATTTCCATTATTATATGATATGATATCTTTACTATCAAGCATCATCAAAATATCTTTAAGATCCATTTCAGATAAATCCAGATCTAATTTAAGTATTCTATAGGGAATACCACCATCTTTATATTCATTTTGATAATATTTTATCTGGTTTAAAACTCTATTTTCCTTTTGTGTTATATGAAGCATACAAAAAAAGAATATGTTAACAATTATATTAAATAGTTTCCTAAAATAGTCTATAATTTTAATGGAGGATTCTATGAATTTAAACCCCTCCCTATATTTTATATAAAAAAAAATTGGGATTATATAAAAAAAGAAGTAATAAATTAATAAAATTTTCTTAAATAAAAAAATATAACATACTTCTATTAAACTTATGTTAATATATGGATAGAATAGTAAAAAAAAAATTTGATATAATAGAATTAAAATATGAGGTTTTTATAAAATGATAGATTCTCTCTATGAAAAAGCTCTTATTAAGAAAGATAATATAAATGCACGTATTACTAATGATTTTAATAATCCTCAATTTAACCCATCTAAATTTTGGAGAAACCATCAACTAAAAGAAGATAAAAGTGAATTAACAATATGTGCCGGTGATGGGAGTATTAATAAAAAGAATTTTATGGGCTTTATTTTTTATGTAATTGATGCTGAATGTTTAATATATAATAAAAAGCTTCATACTATTGAAAGCTCTGAATTAGATATTATACAACACCATCATTATGTTGATGATCGTTTACGGAATTATATGGGCATATTTGAAGTTAAAAATGCTTTAAATGCATTTATAAAATATGATATTGATATTTTTCTTTTTGATGGATCCATACTCGGAAACCTAATAAGACCATTTCCATTGGAAAAAAAGCTTACAAATAATGTAAAAGATGAAATTAAAAGCAAATATTTACCTGAACTGGAAAAAAAGTTAAAACAAGAATTAGAACATTCCATAGTTAGAATAACTTCTTCTAGTTTTAAAGATATTAAAAAAACAGAGACAATGATCTATTTAGAAAATATTGAAAATCTAATGATAATAAGTGAACTTATAAATAAGAAATCAGTAGTTGCAATATCTAAAACATCAACCAGCACAGAATATTTTAAATCTGAAATACCAGACATTGCAATATTTGACAGATACAGTAAAAAAGAAGGATATTCCACACCGGTATATATAAAAATTTCTGCTGATGATAAAAAGAGAGATTTTCCAATTAAAAATGATTTTTTCAGAAATTTAACATTTACAATATTCTATGCAAGACTGGAGGATTATAAAAATATTTTAAAATTTGAACTACCATACTTTGCAACAGAAGATAAAATAAAAGATATTTTAAAGATTATTAAAAATAAAAGTGCAGAAGGATATCCTTTACTTCTTAAAAAAGCACATAATAATGTTATAATAAGAAAAGTTGACATAGAAAGACTTTCAAAAATTATTGGATTCATGGAGAAAACCGGGAGGGAGATGTTATGAACCATAATACTAATGGAATTATAGGAAGATGTATAGGAGAAACATCCCTGGTTGATGTGAGTTTTATCTCCAAAGAAATGCCTAAAGTTGGCCAATATGTTTCATTGGAATATGATGGAAAAAATGTACTGGGAATGATAGAAGCCCTTGTAAGAGGTAGTGTATCAATA
>JAQVTJ010000119.1 GCA_028700095.1 Methanobacterium sp.
AGATATACCCTGTACAATAGGGTTTGATGATACATTTTATACTAAAAAATACCTAACAACAAAATATAAAAAATATATATAACTTGATAATATTTTTTTAAAGAAGAAGGTTTAAACTGGTTTCAAACAAGTAAAAAAATAAACAGGGACTATAATAAAATGTAATTAGAAAAAATGAGTTAGCTAATAAAAAAAGAAATTTTATAAAAAAACTAGAAAGCCATTATATAATTCTAAAATAAAACTTTAAAAAAAATTTATTTCATAATTAATTCAAAAATTATATTATTTTCAAGATTATTTGGAGGTAAATTTTATGGAGAAATTCAGACTTAAACAGGCACAAAATCTTCTTAAGAACACAGCCCAATTAAAAACAAATAAGAAAAAGATAAAAAATCCTAAAGAAGGTTTTATTGATGTAAATCAATTTATAAATGTTATTAATAAATTATTTGAAGCAGAGGAGTTTATATACTCAAGCATACCCCATCATAAACTTGATCAAATAAATGCCGAGATATTTACAGGTAAAATACTTGAAGCAAGAAATGGGATTGATAATATATTATCTGATTTTAAGGTTATAGAGAAAGGTACTGTTGAAATAGATTTAAACAAACATTATAAAAATTTATTGGTTTTAACAACAAAAACTAGTTTAAAAAAAATAATTATGAAATTTGGTGTTGATCCACAAAGAATAATTGTTTCAGGTGTACCGCTTGATCCTGAAGATATGAAAATTTTAAACCCCAAAATACCCCAAACAGCATTAGATCATATAAATAAAAAAATTACCCACACAAAAAATGATATTAACCGTAAAATGGGAGAATTTGGTTTGAAAGATATTATGGTCATTGTAGAAAATGATAAACCAGGCCAATTACTGGGAAAACGTGCTAAAGAACTTTATAATACACGTTTAATAATTAAAGATAATTTGAAAGATATTAGTGTTGAAGAATTCATAACAATAATTTCATAATAAATAATATTTTCAAAGATTAATAAAAATGCAAATAAAAAAAGGTTAATATAGTTGAAATAAATCCTATTTATTAATGGTTTGATAATTTAATAAAAATATAAAAAAAAATATAATTTTTAAATTATTCATTTAATTGATATTAGTAAACAATAGGGGTGAATATAAGTGGATAGATGTTTTCCAGATACCCAAGATAATATACCGACCATTCCTGTACACCTTACTAGGGTTGGGGTTAAGGGAGTAAAAAAGCTATTAAAAATTGAAAGAGATGAAAAACGGCCGATTGTCCTTTTACCGACCTTCAATGCATTTGTTGATCTTCCAAGTACCCAAAGAGGGATTCACATGTCAAGAAATCCTGAAGCCATAAGTGAAGTTCTTGAACAGGCAATAGAAGGATCCACAGTTGAAATAGAATCTTTGTGTGCAAGAATAGCTAGCTGTCTCTTGAAGAAGCATAAATATGCTAAAAGAGTTGAGGTTAGTATGAAAAGTGATTATATGATCATGAAAAAATCACCTGTAACACAAATCAAAACCCAAGAAATGACCAATATCATGGCAGATGCCATTGGGATTAGGGATGATAATGGAATTGTTATAAGGAAAATGATCGGAGCAGAAGTTGTTGGAATGACAGTATGTCCCTGTGCCCAAGAATCAACTAAAGAATCTGCAAAAGGGGATCTTCTAAAATTTTTAGATGAAAAAACAACACAAAAAGTTATGGAAACAGTTTCATTTGCATCACATAACCAAAGAGGAAGGGGTATGATAATGATGGAAGTTCCTGAAAATCAGGTAATACGCGCTGAAGACTTGATAAGAATAATAGAAGATTCAATGAGCTCACCTGTCTGTGAACTTCTTAAAAGAAGTGATGAAAATGCTGTTGTTATAAATGCACATAAAAATCCAATGTTTGTAGAGGATTGTGTAAGAAATATGATACAAAGAATTGTTAAAGAGTATTCAGATCTTCCAGATGATGTATTGGTAACTGTTAGACAAATAAATGAAGAAAGTATACATAGACATAATGCCTTTGCAGAAAAAGTTGCAACAATGGGTGAATTAAAAAAAGAAATGACTGATAATGGAGGAAACTAACATTGATACCTACACACGAAATTGCAGGAAAAATTATGAAAGAACTGGAGGCATTCCATGGATCCAAACCTGCTATTGATACACCACAAATTCTTATTGTTAGGGGTATGTCCAAGAAAAAAATAGACCCCCAAGAACTTCCAACAATAGTTTCAGATATTATGAAAGGTGTTGGAGCAACAAAAATAGATATATTCTCTGAACCCGCAACTGACATAATAGGGATAATGGACGAAAATATAAGAGCAACAATAGAAATACCTGGAGAAACGGATGTATATGGAATATATCGTCTTAAAGAATCATTTGAAGCAATGAATTGTCATACAGAATATTCACTTGGTACTATTGGAAAATTAGCTGTATTTTTAGTTATATGGAAGGATAAAAGTGGTTTTGGTCCTTTATTTGTGGAATTGGTGGTTTCAAATTCAGAAGCATAATATAATACTATGAATTTAACCATTAATATTTTATTAATATAAAAAAATACGTGAAAATATGGACTATACATCAAATGATTTAATTTCTATTTTAAATGCTAATACTAGTGAAATATTATCTTTAATGGCTGAAACTAATTCTTTAAGAGATAATAATATTATCACATATTCTAAGAATGTTTTTTTACCCATTACAGATATATGTAGAAATGAATGTGGATATTGTACATTTAGAAAAGATCCAAATTCTGATGATGCAATAATACTCATGAAACCTGATGAAATTATGGATATTATCAAAAAAGGAGATTTATTTAACTGTAAAGAAGCCCTATTCACCTTCGGAGAATATCCTGATGAAACAGAGCTTGTTTTATCTGCATTAAATAGTTTGGGCTTTGAAAATATCTTAGAATATTTATATTTTCTTTGTAATGAAACATTAGATAATACCCGACTTTTACCCCATAGTAATTCAGGAATACTTAAAAAAAATGAACTTAAAATTTTAAGAGAAGTTAATGCATCCATGGGTTTGATGCTAGAAACAAGTAGTAATAGAATAATGGAAACTATTGCACATAAAAAAAGTCCTGGTAAAAAGCCAGAACTAAGATTAAACACAATTAAAAATGCGGGAAAACTAAAAATTCCATTTACCACTGGTCTTTTAATTGGTATTGGAGAAACAAATTTAGAGAGAATTGAATCTTTAATTGAGTTAAGAAAAATTCAAGATAAATATGGACATATTCAGGAGATAATAATCCAAAACTTCAAACCAAAACCTGGAATACCAATGGAAAGTTATAGAGAACCATCTATAGTTGAAATGATAAAAATGGTTTGTATTACAAATTAATGTTTCCTGATGTAAGTGTGCAAGTTCCTCCAAATCTAAATATCAATCATTCCCAAATATTTTTAATGGCAGGTTCAGATGATTGGGGAGGTATTTCACCTTTAACACCAGATTATGTTAATCCTGAAGCACCATGGCCTGAAATTGAAGAACTTAAAATAATTACCAATGAATTAGGCTTCCAGCTTAAAGAAAGACTTCCAATATATCCTAAATTTATAGGTGAAGAATTTTTAGACCAAAAAATATTTGAAAAAATATATTAAAACTATCCATTTTTTTTTGGGGATAAATAATTTTATTGAAAACTTTTTTTTTAAATTTTGCTACTATTATTAAAGCCAAATTTTATGTTTATAATTAAATTATAGAATAAAAAAAATTATTCCACTCATTAATTAATTTTTGCATCTACTACAACATGAAAAACACCAGGTGAATAAGGTTTAATAATTCTTTTGTTTAGAATTTCAACCTCTCTATCTATATTTTTTGCTGCTTTTTGAATACGTTCTATTGGTCTTATGAATTTAAGTTTATCAGGAACTGATTCATGATAATGGATTATTCCATCTTTTTTTATTATATCCATTGCAACATCTAAATATTCATTTGTATTACCAATATAGCCCATTAAAACCCGATCAGCAATCCCTTTAGGAGCTTTTATTCTGCAATCTCCAAATATTGGTTTTACAATTTCTTCAACATGATTTAGTTTCACATTTTCACATAGATAAGAATATGAAACTGGATTTATTTCAGTTGAATATATTTTAGCAGGTTTTGAATGAACAGCAATGGGTATGGAAAAATAGCCAATTCCTGCAAACATATCAACAACAGTTTCTCCATTTTGTACAATATTAGACATTCTCTTCCTTTCTGTTGTGTTACCCTTGGACCACATAATCTTTGAAACATCTAATTTAAACAGACATTTATTTTCTTTATGTGTAGTTACTGTTCCTTCACCATGAATTAATTCAACATCAGGCTCTCTTTTTAAACCATTTATACGTCCTAATTTAACTATACGTTTGACACCATGGGTTTTAAGAAGATTTTGAGGATTATCTATATTTTCTTTTATTACAAGGATGTCTCCAATAACCTTACCTTTCATAAACTACTACCTACTTCTACATATTTAAATAATCTTTCATTTTCTAAAAAAATAATAATATTGGAAATTGGTTTATAAAAAAATTATTTTTATTATTATAAATAGTCAAGACAAAAAAGATAATTAACCTAAGTTACCAACCATTATTTACTTACAAATAAAGTTTTTAATTACATGATCGAAGGAGAGACTTCTATGGGAAAAGTAAACAGACAGGAAATTCTTGATATCTTAAAGAATTATGATAAAAAGAACATAACAATTGCAACATTAGGCAGTCATACTTCCCTTCATATTTTAAAAGGGGCTAAAGAAGAAGGTTTCAAGACTGTTGTTGTCTGTGAAAAGGGGCGTGAAGTTCCATATGAAAGATTTAAAGTAGCAGATGAATTTATTATAGTTGATAAATTTAGTGATATAGTAAATCCTGATGTTCAGGAAAAATTACGGGCTATGAATA
>JAQVTJ010000120.1 GCA_028700095.1 Methanobacterium sp.
ATCTTATGACAGAAGCAGTGAATCCGAATGTTCTTGTTATTACAAATGTGGGTCTTGATCATATTGGACTTGTAAATTCCATTGATGAAACCTTTAATGAAATATATGGATCTTTAAAAGCTATTTCATCTAAATATAATCCTAGAAAAAAAGATAATATAAATAATGTTTATGCTATTTTAAATTCAGATGATCCATTATTAATGGAAATGGGAGAATGTATAGCTAAAGATAAAACTGTTAAAGTCTTGTTTTACAGTAGTTCAGAAAATAAATCCCAATATCATGATGTGTCATTTAAAACTGATGGTATTTATATTAATGAAAAAATTTTCTTAAAAATAGATGAACTACCATTTAAAAGCAAACATTTCATACAAAACACCATGGCAGCAATAGGAGCTACTTTAGCTTTAAATATTGATTTAGAAATAATTAAACATGTTGTTTCATCATATCAACCTCTTGATAGAAGATTTACCATACTTGGTAATGATCCATTAATAATTGATGATTTTGCACATAATCCTGATGGAATTATTGCCACTATAAAAAGTGCTGCTAAAATATGTGAAGGAATTCTTTATATTGTATTTGCAATTAGAGGATCCCGAGGAGAAAAAATTAATCGTTTAAATGCAGAAGCTCTTGTTAAAGGACTTGAAGATATTAATTATAATCTAATTGTTACAAGTAGTGTTGAAGCTGTTGATAATTTAAATACTGTTATAATATCGGAAAAAATTGTGGTTCTTAATACATTAAAAGAACATGGTTTAAAATATGTATTTCAAAAGGAATTATATCCTGCATTAAGTAGTTGTATTGGAATGGCAACAGAAATGGATACTATATTATTGATAGGGGCTCAGGGAATGGATCCTGCAAGTGAAATGTTAAAAAAAAATTGTTTAATATAAATATTAATTTAATTCTATAGTTATAATTATTGGATTTTTATGGTCTATGTAATCTTTTTTTTTTATATTTGGATTTTGATATTAAATATTATAAAATCTTAAAGATAATTCTATAAATATTAATAGAACTTTAATATAAAATGAGAGCCTAGAGTTTTTAGTAAAGAGTAGATAATTATAATATAAAATTAGATTTGGGTTTTCAAATTTTAGTAAAAAAAAATGTAATGCGAGAAATTATTATGAAATGTATAGTTATTGGCGCAGGTAATGCAGGACGTCCCGCAGCAAGGATTCTTAACCACATAGGACATGAAGTTATTTTAACAGATAAAAGGGTTATTGAAGAATTTTCTGCAGCGGCACAGATAACTCTTAAAATAATGGAGAAAGAAGGTGTAAATCTTCTTATGGGTTTTGATATTTCTTCTTCTTTAGAGAATATTCAAACAGCATATATATCTCCTACAGTGCCAGAAAGCTCAGAAATAAGACGTTTAATTAATGATAAAAATATTAAAGTTTTGAGTAATGAAGATATTTCAAAATTAATAAATAATCTACTGGAATTGGATGTTATAGGAATTACAGGAACTCTTGGAAAAACTAGTACAACCCATATATTATCTGAAATCTTTAAAAATGCAGGTTATAAAGTATGGACTTGTTCATCTCGTATGGGTAATCTTCTAAGTGATGTTATAGTTGATGGAATTATTAATAATCTTCATAAAACAAATGATATTGCTATTTTAGAACTTCCACATGGAACATCAAGACTTATGTCACAACTTGATCTTGATATTGGTGTTATTACCAATATCTATCCTGATCATTTAGATGAATTTGATTATTCAATGGAAAAATATGTTGCACGTAAATTATTTATTGTAAATTCAAGTAAAATTTTAGTTTCAGGAATACAATGCAATGAATATATTGAAAATTTAAGAGATGATATAATCTATTATTGTGTAGAAAATGATAAATGTGAGGTTAATGGTAAATTAGAGAAAGGTTTACTTGATATAAATTATAATATTCCTCAAAAAGGAATTAAAGGACAGTTTGAATTATCATTCCAATTACTTGGATATTACTTTGAAAATTCTATTGCAGCTTCTGCAGCTGCATTAGCATATGGAATTGATGAAACTTCCATAATTAATGGTTTGAAAAGTTTTAAAGGTATTGCAGGACATATGGAATATATTGGTAATTATAAAGATAGGGAAGTGCATTTTGATGCCGCATTTGTACCAGAAGGGCTTG
Source organism: Methanobacterium sp. (assembly GCA_028700095.1). Lineage (GTDB taxonomy): Archaea > Methanobacteriota > Methanobacteria > Methanobacteriales > Methanobacteriaceae > Methanobacterium_B. The sequence goes on from JAQVTJ010000120.1 coordinate 2,193, forward strand.
TAAATACATTGGAAAGCTTTCAAGATCGTAAAATTGTTGTTATTGTTGATAATCCAGATAGCACCAATCCCCGGGATAAATATAAGGTAGGGGAAGTTGTTGGAAAATATGCGGATGTTATAATTTGCAGTGGATATAATGAAACAACAAAAAAATATAATATTAAAGCAGCAGATGAGGTTATTAGAGGAGCTGAAAATTCTGATGCTACTAAAATATCAGTTGAGGATATGGTAGCTGCAGGAGAGTTATCTATTAAATATTCAAATCCTGGATATATTATTTTACATGTAGGTCCTGGTGCCATAACTAACTATGAAAATGTTAAGTCTAAAATGATGAAAGGCATCGAAAAGGGATGTAAAAAAATATGAGTAGTTCAGATAACATTAAAAAAACAATAGAAAATACTTCAAATGTTTATGGTGTTGTAGGTGTATGTGGTATTGTAGGCAATCTCATAGTAAGAATGTTAATGGATCGTAAACTTAATGTGTTAGGTTCAGATATCCATGGAAAGAAAGATTGTAAATATTTATATACATTAAATAATTATAATATCCCTTTATATTTAACAGGGCAAAATAAAACATTTTTAAATAAATTAGATTATATAATTCCACCTCCAAGCATTAATAAAGACTCAGATTTTTATAAAAAAATAGCAGATTATAATATTAATATTTTAGATGTTGAAGATTTATTAGAAATTTTCAAACCAGAAAAACCTGTTCTTTGTATAACTGGTACTAATGGAAAAACAACCACAACAACACTTTTAAAACATATATGTAGAAGTGCTGGTTTAAAACCCACAGAACATGGTTTTAGGAATTTACAGGGAAATATTGATTATATACCACCTTTACAAGCTAGACTTGCAGGAGATGTGGCTGTTCTGGAAACAGGTACATTTGGAAAAAAAGGAGATCTTAAATTATTAATTGAAAATTGCAGTCCAGATTATGGGATTATAACAAATATTAATCCAGACCATCTTGTTGAAGGTCATGATTTTATGGATTATGCAAATATTAAAAGAGAATTTATTGAATATTTTAAAAACAGAACTATAATAATAAATTCAGATGATCCAACTATTTTTGGTCTTGTTACAAAAGAAGATGTTATAACCTTTGGAATTAATACTCAAAAATCTGGGGTAGAATATAAAAAATGTTGGTGTGGGAGAAATATAAAAATTGAAAAAACAATCACAGGTTCAGGGTTTTATAATTGTGAATGTGGTTTAAAAACACCAACACCAGATTATATTGCAATGAATGTTGATGAAACTAATGGAAAATTCAAACTTCAAATAAAAGATAATAATATAGTTAATGTAGAGATGAAATTAATTGGACTTCACAATATATATAATTGTATTGGTGCAATTGCTGCAGCTAGAGAATTTTTTAATATACCTCTTAAAGATATTTTAGATGCTGTTAAAAGTTTTGAAGGTGTGCCTGGCAGAATTGAACATTTATCCAATTATAATGGTATGGATATTATCATTGACTATGGACACAACCCTGCAGGTGTTGAAACTGTTATTAAGGAACTTAAAAAGGTTTATGATAGTATTGCGGTTGTAATTACTGTTTCTTCTGAATCTGGGGAATCGGGAGATAATGATATATTAAATAATATTTTAGAAATAAGCGATTTTATTATTCCAGCTTCATTTGCCTCAAGAAAAGCTGCTGAAAAATATGGTGAATATATTTCTTCAGGTAAAATAATACTCACAGATATGTCTTCAACCAAATATAAAAAAGGCACTGTAGGTGCAACCTCAAATCAGGTGATAGATGGGGTTAAAATTGGTTTAAATTGTAATACCAATGCATTGATATGTCTGGGTGAAGCTGCCTATAAATATAAAGAAGATATTATCAAATATAAAAAAAAAGTGAAAAAAATATAGGATTTATATAAATTTTTTTTAAAATCATTATAAAAAAAAAATTGAAATATTAAATATTTTAATATAATAATCATTTAATTATACCAAATTATTAGATCCATATAAAAAGATTAAATTAATATTCAGAATATAAAATATTATAAGTGCATATTTTATAATTGCATGTGGTGAGAGAATGTTTATAAAAATTAGAAGAGATACTTTAATCATCTTATTATTAGCCTTTATGCTTATTATATCTGGAAGGGCTATGACATATATGTCCTATGCATCTTCCACAGATATGGGAGATCAAGGAATTCCAATATCAGGAGTAATAGTTAAGGGAAATGATATAATACCCCTTGTTTCAATTAAAAATAGTTTAGCAAATGTTGGTTTTAGATCAGATAGTTATATACAAGGAGATACATTGGTTACAAGTAAACGTAAAATACCATTAAATGAAGCTATAAATAATGGTAGGGAAGCTGTTATGCTTACAACAATTCCAGGTACAAGTGTATCACCTATTGCTGCTGCAGATGTTGAAGTGGATAAAAATACAGGATTAGTAACAGTACATGTTATTGAAGACTTTTCAAATATTAAAATTAAAGGATTGTCTGGGGTATATTAAGGAGTTGAGGATTTATGAAGTCAAAAATATTTATCTGCTTAATTTTTATAATAACCCTTTCCATGATTGTTAATACTGCATCAGCTACAATGAATATTATAGTTATTACAGATCCTACAGGACAGGATCCCAATGGTGCTGCAGCAGGAAGTCAATCATGGCAGAAAAACATGTTCCAATCAACCTTCCTACTTTCGCAAAATAAACACTTTGGAGTATTATTTGGTG
>JAQVTJ010000121.1 GCA_028700095.1 Methanobacterium sp.
TATTTAATAACCAAAAATAAGTATATATAATTATTTTATAAAAAAATTTTCCTCAGCTCAAATGTATATAAAAAAAATTTTTATTAAACCATATCTTGTATAAAGGAAAAATATAATATCTCAATATAGGAACTCCATACAAAAGATATAAACCTATATCTTTTTATAAACAATTATTTACACATTTTTTTTATCTAATAAGAAGTTCTCCCTTATTTAAATAATTATATAAAAATTTTAGAATATTATCATCAATATTATCAGATTCTAGAAATATATTTAAATCTATTATTTTATGTTCATTTATTATCTTCTTTTTAAGATGTTTTCCAAACTTTAAATATCCAGATTTTTTTTCTGTCATCAAATCTGATAATAATATTTCAACATTTTCATAACTTCTTTTAACATTAACAACCCATCTATCTCCTTCTAAACATGCATTTTGACCATATTTTCCTAAAAACCTTTTTTGATGTTCTCTTATCCATATATATGGTCCATAGTGTTTTTGTATAATTGGAAGGTTCCATATTTCAAATTCAATTAATATTAATACCAGATCTTTTTCATCAGTCCAGGATTCACTTCCAAAAACACTGAATCCTTCCGATTCAACTACTTTAACTATGCTGTTTTCTGTTTTTTTGATTTGTGGATAAATAGCATCTGAAGGTATATTAGGGGGTTTGAAAGTTATTAATAATGTTTTTGTTCCTCTTAAATTAAATTGATCTATGATTTTTATTGGATCGGTAATGATATCTTTATTGGTAAAATATTTCTCTGATGGATTTATAATAAAGTTTTCTGATGCAATTATAAATTCTGACATTTTTTGAAGGGTTAATGCTGCAGCCACGTTTCTATTTTTATCAACAGGATCAACTGCAACCATAGGATCCTTAAAATATTGAATTGTTCCATGTTCTTTAAGGTCAAATGAGAAACCATAATTCCAGTTTTCAGCTGCATTTTTAATTGTTTCGTTGAAACTTCCATAATATAAAATAAGCATTTCACACAGGTAACCTGCAAAACCTCCAACTTTAAATTCTGATCCATATGTTCCAACAGAATCCATAAATTTTTTAAGAAGAACCACCTCATCATGCTGTTCCTGTTTTAAATTGGATTGTATAAATTCGGTATGTAACAAAGTCCTATCTACAGCAGATTTAAGTTCTTGTGAACTTTTAATATTGTAACATGGAACAAAATCCACAAAATAACCCTGAATATAACCTGTTACATATGGATGTGATGCATAACGTTCCTCTGATATGCCATCCATTTTTTTAATGGCTTTATGACCAATTTTAAGCCCATATTTCTTAAAATATTTTTCATCTGTGTCAAGTGGAAATTTTATTAATATATCTATATCTGCATTACCAGCGAGCCATGTGCCTTTAGCAATAGATCCAACAAGCATTGCATCTACTTTTACATCTAAACTTACTGAACTTTCATAAATTGCTTCAAGAATATGTTTAGAAAGTTTTTTAACTTTTTCATTTTCTTGTTTTGAAGGTTTTATTTTTTTTAAAATATTCTTATAATTTATTTCCTGCAAAATATGTCACCTTTGAATTAGAGTAAATATTTGGTAAATTAAAGTTTAGATTTAATATTAACTAAATTTTTTTTATCTTTATTATTATAATTAAATAAAAATTTGGGAATTTATTATTTAGAGGTATATTTCCTTTATATCTGTATATGTTGGTCCTGCTGGTGTTAGTTCACTTTCTTTAAGTATAATTCTATCAATTTTCATACTTCCAATATCAATATCTTCAAGCTCTTTTACTATATTTGTAAGAAGTTCTTTATTTTGCACTCCTTTAACCCGACCAATAGTTAGATGTGGAATATAGCTTCTCTCCTTTTTAAATCCCATTTTTACAAATTCCTGGTCAAAATCTTCTTGTATTTTGGAAAATATAGCCGGATTTTCAATACCTAACCATAATACTTTTATATAGTCCGGATTTGGAAATGCACCTACACCTTTAATTTTTATATTAAATGGTGTGTAATTTTCTGCTTTATATTCTACCATATTTAATATTGTATCAGTCTTTTGTTTGGTGATTTCTCCAAGGAATTTGAATGTGAAATGCAGATTTTCTGGTTCAACAAATTTTATTTGTGCATTTGCCTCGGCTAATACCTTTTGGATTTCGATTATTGTATCTACAAGTTTTGTGTTTATCTCAACTGCCATGAATGCTCTCATTTGATCACCTTGTTGCAAGATCTTTTATTCTGTTTAGACTTGCATTTGGAGTTTCAATTGTGTTTAGTAGATATACATCTTGTTTACTGAAAACTTCTTTGAAAAAATTTTTTCTCATCTTAAACTTTCTATCATTTCTAATGAGCTGGTGTGGATTGCAGAAATCTTTATCCACAATAAAATTTAATGCTTCATCTATATCCAATTTTATAAATGGATGATGATTTTTATCTCTTTCAAGAAGCACAACTGTTTTTAAAGTAGAACTTTCCCTTGAACGTCCTTCAAATAACGTGTTTACATCAGCAATTCCTCTTCCTTGTCTGTCAAGTTTAACTTTGTTAAGTTCTTTAGAAAAAGATTCCCAAACATTAGCTATATCCTCACGTATATATGAATTCTTTTCTGAGGAGTAGATAACATTTGCATTTCTAAATAGTCTTGTAAAGAACCAGTCATCAGATATATAGTTAAAGTCATTATTTTGTAAAAGTCCATATGTTAATGTTGTTTTTCCAGTTCCAGGAGGTCCTATTATGGCAATTGCATGTCCATTATAATCAACTGCAGAGCCATGAACTGAATATCTTCTATGTATAGAATGGTATTCCTCGAAGAAATCAGAGATAACAGCCAGTGCAATACTTTTTATCCAACCATAATAGTCACAATTTTTTATTATACATGTCTTTGACACTGGTTCGTATAATACTCTTAGATCACCACCATTTCCAACTGCAAATACCTTTGCATGGGGTCTTATATCTTCATTCATGAATTTGAAGTTATCTTCCCATTCCTCTTTAAAGTTGGAATTATCTGTTATTAGTTTTACACAAGCCCCATGTATATTAGCTTTTCTCTCATATCTTATACCTGCCATGATTGTGTTGATAATGTCATCTTTATCTTGGGGGCTTATTATTTCAACTTGATATCCTGACATATTTATACTCCCACCTATTCTATTTTTCAATAATTGTTTCTTTAATTGCCATTCCAAAATGTCTTGCGCTTTTATCTAGGTATATCATAACTTTATCACCAATTTCCAGTTCTTCAACTGATTTTGGTTTTTTATTTTCTTGTACAAGTCTTATTGTTTCTGCATTTTGAAGTAATGTTTTAATGGGAAATCCTTCATATTCAGCTTCTATAAGTATTATAGGACGTTTCTCTATTTTAACACGTCCAACAACTGTTGTTTTGGTATTTCCTTCACTATCGACAGTTAGAATTTCATCTCCTGTTTCTATTTCAGAGAGATATCTTGTTTTATTACCTGGTGTCATTATATATGCATGTACTGGTCCTGCATTAACTCTGAAAGGCCTTGATGCCACATATTCACTTTCCAATGATTCACTATGAACTAAAAAAAGTCCTTGTGAATAGGATCCTATTAACATACCTTCTCCTATTTTCATAATTGAACAAGTATCAATACATACTCTATCACCAGAACCCACAGGATCAATACGTGTAATAGTTGCTGGTACTAATGAATATTGTTCAGAATCTAATTTATCGATATATTCTGCAACTTTTTTGATTTGGGATATATTACTGGGCTTTAAAAGCACACCATCTGTACCATATTCAAGTGTTTCTAATGCGATTTTAGCTTCATCAAAGCTGTTAACAGATGCTATTATTTTTACATTATCTCCTTGTAGGTCAGCTATAATATTTTCAAGTGGTATTACTGTCCAATCTTTTCCAAGTAGGATTAGATAATCTGCTATTTTCCCAAGTTTTACTGCGAGTTTTTCATGTTGTTTGCTTGAGATTTCAATATACGCAGCTACAGTTTTGCCTTTGCTTTTTAAATTGGATATTATTTTTAAATCTTTTGATTCAGTTAGTTGTTTTGGAATTGTTAATGTTCCATCACCCTCTGAATTTTTTCCAACAAGAATTATATCTGCACTATCTAAATTTGAGACAAGTGTAAGGTTTCCAAGTTTTGTTATTTTTTCAGTATCTGTGAAATCAACAATATGATCTATGCCTGATTCTAGTGCTGTGGTAATATATTGTTTTTTTGTATCCCAATTTTTTCCTTCTGCCATAATCCATGCGAATTTCATTGGTTATAACCCCGCCCACATAATTTATTTTTTTATAATTATTTTTTTATATGTTTCAGGTTGTTTTGTTTATGATTTTAAGGGCTTCATCAACTTCCATGTTATTATGTACAATTTCAGATATTGCCATGGTTGTTTTTCTTGGAGAAGGTGCTTGGAATATATTTCTGCCTATTGCTACTCCAGCACCTCCTACATCAACACTGTTTTTAACCATTTCAAGAAGTTGTCTGTCAGTTTCAATTTTAGGCCCTCCTGCTATTATAATTGGTACTGGACATCCATCTACAACTTCTTTAAATGTATTAGGATTGCCTGTGTAATTAGTTTTAATAATATCTGCACCTAATTCAGCACCTGTTCTTGCAGCTAATTTAACTACTTCTACAGAGTGTTCATCCTTAATATTTTTACCTCTAGGGTACATCATGGCTAAAAGTGGCATTCCCCAATCATCACATGTTTCTGATATTGTTCCTAATTGTTCCAGCATTTCTGGTTCTTTTTTTGAGCCAATATTCACATGTATTGAAACTGCATCTGCACCCATCTGCAATGCCTTTTCTACGCTTGTAACAATCATCTTCTGGTTTGGGTCTGGTCCAAGTGATGTGCTT
>JAQVTJ010000122.1 GCA_028700095.1 Methanobacterium sp.
TTAATTGTAAGTGGATCGAGATCTATAACTTCCACATGTCCTAAATTATGGCTTTCCCAGAACATTGCAATATTTTCTGCTAACTTGTTTATATCTGGATTTTTCACTTTTTCATAAAGTGTTTCACCAACATTTACACCAGCTTCATAAAGTATAGGGTCTATGTCTATTCCCTGTTTAATAAGAAACACACGAATTGTATGGAATATAAGTCTGAAAAATTCATATGGATTTCTTTTACCATCAACATAACTGGAAACATATTTACCAATATCTTCTTTAATATCCTTTTTACCAGATAATTTACCTAAATATTCAGATTTAATAAAAAATATTTTTTTACGGGCATCTAATGGATCTGGTTTTGAATCTATAATTCCTTCATCTACCATTCTTTTAAGATGAACAGATACAGTGGATTTTGCCTTTCCAGAAAGTTCAACAAGCCTATCAAAACTATATTCTCCTTTTCGTAACATAGATAATATTTTCACTCTTACTGGACTGTTAATTGCATAAATTCCATCAGATGTAGAGAAAAGCTCTATATACATTTCTTTGAAAGGTTCTTTTTTAACCATTTAATCACATCAATACATTTATTCAATTTTAATACCAAATATTATAATGCATATTATAACCACCGTAACATATAAATAGCATTGTTCGTATATAAATGAACATTCGTCTATGAACGAACATTATATTGGGTTTTTGTAAAAATAAATTTTTGGAGGAGAAAATTATGCCGGAAAAATTGGATATGTTTTGTTACCAGTGTTCTCAAACTGCGTTTGAAACTGGATGCACAGTTAAAGGTGTATGTGGTAAAGAAGCAATAGTTGCTAGGCTACAAGATAACCTATTATTTTCAATGAAAGGTATATCAGCCTATCTATATCATTCAAGAGAATTAGGATATACAGATCCTGAAGTAGATGCTTTTATAGAAAAAGGATTCTATTCAACCTTAACAAATGTGAATTTTGATGCAGGAGAATTTGTTAACCTAGCAAAAGAATCTGGAATGATGAATATTAAGGCAATGCAACTATTAAAAAAAGCCCACATAGAAAATTATGGAGAACCAACACCAACAGAAGTTAAAGTTGGTTCAGTAAAGGGTAAAGGAATTATAGTCACAGGTCACAGTTTAAAAGCATTAGAAGAACTGTTAAAACAAACAGAAGGAACTGGAATTAATGTATATACTCATTCTGAACTTCTTCCGGCCCATGGATATCCTGAACTAAGAAAATATAAACATTTAATAGGACAGATTGGTGGACCTTGGTTTGACCAGAAGAAAATATTCTCAAAATATCCTGGAGCAATAGTTGGAACATCAAACTGTGTTCTTCTACCTAATGATGATTACAAAGAAAGAATGTTTACAGTAGGTGTTGCACAATTACCCGGAGTTAAACATATAGATGACTATGATTTCTCACCAGTAATTGAAATGGCAAAATCACAACCTGACATGGAAGAAGAACCACGAGATAAAGTATTCACAACAGGATTCGGAGCTTCAACCATCTTATCACTTGCAGATAAGATTAAAGAACTAGTAGAAGCAGGTAAAATTAAACATTTCTTTGTTGTTGGTGGATGTGACGCACCAAAACCACAATCAACATACTACACTGAATTTGTTAAAAACCTACCTCAAGACACTATTGTACTAACATTAGCATGTGGAAAATACAGGTTTAATGATATGGAACTTGGAGATATTGAAGATATTCCTAGATTAATAGATTTAGGACAATGTAATGATGCCATAGTAGGAATAGATGTAGTTGTTGCATTATCAGATCTCTTTGGTATGGAGATTAATGATCTACCACTAACATTTGTTTTAAGTTGGATGGAACAAAAAGCAGCAGCAATACTATGGAGTTTCCTAGCATTAGATATTAAAAACATGTATTTAGGGCCAATTATACCTGGATGGATTAATGAAGATATATTAAACGTACTTGTAGAAAACTATGGATTAACACCTACAGGTGACCCTAAAGAAGATATAAAAAAGATGTTAGGTTAAAATAATAATTTAATATCTTTTTTTTTAATCATATTTCCATTTTTTTTAGGGCATAATTCCATATAATTAAAATCTTGAATTACATAATAGGGTGTTAATCTATTATTTTTATATATTTTCTAAACTTTTTTAATCAACATATTTAAAGCTAAAAACCCCACCCAAGCCATAGATGCAAAGCATACAGTCCATTCTAAACCTGGAATTGGAACTGTTTGATTAAAACTGGATAGTAACTTCTTTCCATTGCATATGATCTGGAAGGATATATCAATAATAACTGTTATAATTCCATAATAAGCAATTAAATGTATAAATTTAGGATGTCTAAAAAGTGCAATGCTTAGAAATATAATTATTATAAATAGCGATCCAAAAACACCACCTGCTGATAATAAATGTGTTTCTGGAAATACACCAACCATTATTAATGATACAGAGGCATAGATACCAATTACTATTCCAAGAATTAATAATATTTTATCCAATTTTTTAATTGGTTTCCAATTATATAATCCTGCAAAAAATGGAATTAATAACATTCCAGATAAAATACAGCCTAAATTAAAAAATATAGCACCTGAAGGGTTTAAATAAATATTACCCAAATTACTGAGCCACTCATATAATGGGTTGTATTGTGTAGGATAAAGCATAAAGGAGGTAAATGTGAAAAACGTGAATATAATAACTGCTATAAGTCCAGTAAATGAACTAATTTTATAATCTCTAATACTTAATTTAATATCAACACCTCAAATAATATTGGATCTTAAAAATATTATTATATAACTAACTATCTATCTTTAATTATATTATTTCTAAATTATCTTATAACATATGTTTATATTTATTTTATTTACTTTTTAGATGGTCTTAAATTTAACTAGATTTTATATGATAACTTATTTATTGATATGAATACATAAGGTTAATTTATAAAGTAAATATAAAAAAAATTAATATAATTCTTATTTAAGGTATATATAACGGTGGTAGTCAATGATTAATGTTAAAAATGTTTCTAAGACTTATACAATTGAAGATGGTTCAAAGATTAAGGCTTTGAATAATATATCAGTTGATGTTAAAAAAGGAGAAATACTTGGAATTATTGGTGTAAGTGGATCAGGAAAAAGTACACTTTTAAGGATATTAAGGGGTGTTGAATCTTTTGATGCTGGTGAAATAGTTTTAAATGATTTCAATGTAAAATTTGATTCTACACCCTATTACTTTAGAAAGCTTAAAGATGCAACTGCAATACATCTCCAAAGATCATTTGGATTATGGGCTGAAACTGCTCTGCAAAATGTTATAAGGAAATTAAATGGAGTTAAATATGGTGATGAAGGGTTAACAGATTTTAAATATGCATATGGTGAATTTGGTGAAGAAGCACGGGAAATACTTAAAATTGTAGGTTTAGAGCATAAAATTGATCATTTTGCACCAGTTCTAAGTGGTGGGGAAAAACAAAGGCTCATAATGGCAAGACAACTTGCAAAAAAGCCTAAAGTATTATTATTAGATGAACCTGCAACAATGTCCTGTCCTAAGACCAAACAGGATATATTAAACTCTATAAAAACCATAAATGAAAAGTTAGGTGTAACAGTTATTATTGTTTCCCATCTTCCTGAAGTTCATCTCTATCTTTCGGATCGGATGATCTATATGGATAAAGGTAAAATAATAGAAGAAGGAACACCCCAAACTATAATTCCTAAATTTATAATGGAAATGGAAGAACCAAAAACACCAAGAGATCCCAATACCATAGGAGAACCTATAATCAAAGTCCAAGATATTAAGAAAAAATTTGTCCTATTAAAAGGAGGAAATGTTCTGAAAATGGATAACATTAATTTCAATGTTAAAAATGGTGAAATAATCTCTTTAATTGGACAAAGTGGTGCTGGAAAAACTGTTTTACTTAGGATGATGGCAGGATTAGAAGTTCCTGATGGAGGGGATGTTAAATTCAAACTCAACAATGAATGGGTTGATATGCAGGAACCTGGAATTGTAAGAATGCATGTAAGACGTAAAATAGGATTTATGCATCAGGAATTTTCACTTGTACACCATGCAACAATAAAAGATCAAATTGCAGGTAGATTAGGTGTTAAAGGTGAAAATGTCATTTCATATGCAAAAAAGGTAGCAAATGAACTTGGTATAAGTGAAGTTGTGCTTGATCTTCTTTACCAATTAACAGATCTTCCTGAATCCGAGGCAAAAACCAAACTTGAAAAAGTGGGTTTAACACAGGATATCCTTGAAAAACTTTTCCCAAGTTTTCCTGAAACTGAAATCCAAAAATATGCTGAACCAGTTTTCAAAGCACTTGATCTACCAATGGAAATACTTGAAAGACGTTCATATGAGCTTTCAGGCGGTCAGAAAGTCAGAACTACATTGGCATTAATCTTAACATCTAAACCGGATGTTTTGATACTTGATGAACCATTTGGAGATCTTGATCCCATAACATTAAGAATTGTATCAAACTCTCTTAAAAGGATAAATAAAGAATTTAACACAACAATACTTATGGTAAGTCATCATGTTGATTTTGTAGAAGAAGTTTCCACCAGAGCAATTCTTATGGATAATGGAATACTATTAGAAGATGGTGAACCACATGAATTATGTGAAAAATTTATTAAAATGTGTAATGCAGATTATCTTATAGGATTCGAGAAACTTAGAAAACAACTTGCAGGTAGCTAAAAAAAAATGGAATTCAAACAAATTTCTCTTTTAAAATGCCAGTTTCAATTAACCCTCCAATTATAGCCTTTGCATCTGTACCCACACATCATACATTCAAAAATATAGAAGAAACAAAAGAATTTGTTATTAACATACATGAAAGATCGGAAGA
>JAQVTJ010000123.1 GCA_028700095.1 Methanobacterium sp.
TATAATTTCTTGATCCTCTTATTATAAACGCACCTTTAGTAACAAATTCACCTGTTTGGGGTGTTTTTGACACCTGTTCAGGATGAACCCAGTAAACATCAGCAGATCCTAATCCTTTAGCCCATGCACTTGAGAAACATGCTGCAAATCCGGCGGTTTGGTTAATGCTTGATTCAGGAATTTCATCTTTACCTGCCTTAAGAATAATGGATGCAGCACCATGTATATCTGAATGGAAATAGATATCACGGTTTTCCATATGTTTTTTAACAACCATTTCATTTGTAGTTGCATCTCTACCACCTATCACAAGCAAACCATCAGATGTTAAAAACCATGTTAGCTTTTCATACCATTTAAGAGCCTTTTTTACTCTTTTTTGTGGTACTAGCACCTTTTCCATTTCTATTTCACGTTTATTTTTTACTTTTGTTATTTCTTCTTCAGTTTTAGCAATAGCTATATTAACTCCTTTAATCTTCTTTTTTGCCTTTTTACCTTTATTATAATATATTTCTGCATTTTCAGGAATACTTAAACTGGTATCAATATTAACTATGGTTTTATCAAGTTTTAATGTTAAAACTCCCATTTTATCTAGGGATTCAATTATATCTAATCCTTCAGTTTTAGTTTTTTTAGCTTTTTTAATTATCGCTATGATTTCAAGCCAGGAATGTTTCTTTCTAGCTTTATTTATAATATTTATAATATTTTGTATTTGTTGATAATTGGAATATATTGCTTCACCTTTTATCTTGGATTCTTTTACAGTTTTATTGAATTTTTCAAGGGTTTCTAACTGTATTGATAATCTTTTCTCAAATTTACCAACTTCCCCTGCCCATACTTCATTATGTATTTGTACAATATCTTCACTAACAATGCTACTATAAAATTCATCAGACGCTTCATTGTAGGTTTCATATCTTTTTTTCCCGTATTCAGAGTATATCTGAAGATCAAGAGGTAATACATCCTCTTTTTTCCCGGTTATAATTTGTGGTTTGAAATCATATGTTTTAAGAGGTTTAAAAACATCATTGAATGCATTGTATAATGCATTAATTTCAGTGTCAGTTACTTTATTAGCCATTTTCTTTTTATCAACACTGGATCTTAATATTATCTCTTCTGCATACAAACCTCCAAGACCATTTCCTGCAAGGGTTCTAATTATATCTCTATCTGAATTTTGGAATATTTCTTTTAAATCTGTTTTTTCAATTATAAGTGGATTAACACCTTTTTCAGGAGGATATTTGTATTCTTCTTTTGAGGTTATCTTTCTATCCTGCCAGAGTTTTCTTTTAAGGGGTAGGATGATTTTATCATTTTCATCCAAAAGTATTATATTACCCTTAGCAAAGAGTTCTATAACCAATGAGAATTTATGTTCTTTTTGAATATCGATTCGCATTATTCTATCAAAGTTATGTTGGCTTACACCAATTACACGGCCACCTTTAATATATTTTCTTAGAAGCATTGGAAAATTTGGCGGTACTTGTGGATTTTGTGGAGGATATTGGCTTGTATGTACTCGTAAACCTGCCTGGAAGATTACATCAACACGACCTTTGGAAGGTACATGAAATCTTATAAGTACAGTATCTTTGGTTGGTTGATATGCCTTTTGTACTCTGGCATCTTTTAACTGTTCTCCTAATTCTTTACAAATTGCGTAAATATCAACATTGGACATGGCTTTCATTGGAACACCTTATAGTTTTATTTATAACAAGAGACTAATAATAAACATAATTTGGAGGTAAAAAGATTATGGATGTAGATGCTAAAGTAACGATCATACATATGTTTACAGGAATAATTGCAGCTTTAATATCCTTTGTATTAACTACTGGATTGATAAGTGGAATTAACAATGAGCCTATTGCAATATTAATGGCCTTTGTTGTTCTTTATATATCAGGTCAGGTTTCAGAGAGAATATTTGGTAAAGAAGCTGTTGGTGGGTTTAAGGGATGGCTTTGGAGTGGAATTGTACCATTTCTATTTATATGGATAGTTTTATGGATTTTACTCATTAATATCAACCCTGTACCACCAATTCCAGCTGGGATATAAATTTTTCCCAGATTTTTCTATTTTTTTTAATAAAATTATTTTTTTTTATATTTTTATAAATGAATTGGACCTGTTAATTTAAGTGCCCAGTAAAATATCCATATAAAAGCAAATAATAATGCTATTATAAATATTAGTGGTGCGAATATTTTACTTACAGCTACTATAGAACTAATAGTTGTTACAAGTTCTGTTGCATGTGTTGGTCCAAGTGTTTTTAAATCTTTAATTCTAGAAACATCACAAGCAACTGTAACATCTTCAAGATCTTTCATTGCATTTTCTGTACATTTTATTATATGTTCAAGTATCATATCGTGTTTTTTAGTTCCAACAGGATTATGACCTCCTGAAAGAGCATTTACAAAGTGGGTGTCTGATGTAAATATTTCTGCTTCATCAAGACCTAAATCTTTCAAATGTTTTAATATTATTTCTCTAAATCCAATTATCATATTATTAGAATCAAGCAAGATATATCCTGTTTTCTGATTATCAACTTCCAATACCATTACTTTAACTCCGCTTTCTCCCACTCCATCATCTTTGCTTACATCATCCATTGGATTATATGCACATCCAACTTTGAAATTAGTCTGCTTTTCAGGTAGTTGAAGTTTTTCCAGAGCGTCCATAAGTTCAAAAACCTCTTTATTACCTGGTAATATCCTGCCGCCTTCACCTTTAAATGCATTGTGACATTCTACTAATATAACATTATCTGCTCCTGTTTTTGCTTTTGCAAGATTTATTAATGCAAGACCAATACCAAAATCCATATCATCAAACCCTTCAGGAGCCATTGTAGCAAGTAATACCAAGTTATTATCAAAATATTGAACACCTATTTTTGCATTTCCACTTTGAACCCTTGTAAATTTACTTGCTTTATTAGAATATTCCATAGATTCTAAACTATCTCTAACCACCTTCTCTATTTTAGATATTTCCTTTGTGGATACTGGATTAAAATCATGTGTTGATGGACCATGAAATACCATGGTAAATGGTTCAAATTTATTTGCTAATTGTGTAGGCATATTACCCCCACCTATATTTCCAATAGGCCCCGGATGCACACTTGGACTTAAAAAAATCGCTTTTAAACCATTTTTACCTTTAAAAGCCATTATTCCTATAATAGTTTCTATAGATTCTCCCATATCTTCAAAAAGTCCTTCAAGGGAATTTGAACCTTCTGTAACATGAGCTAAAAATAGGCTTAGAAGTTCCAAACCTCCAACTCCAAGATTTCTTTTCATTGGAGATTCTACTATCACAACAAAGGAATATATTGCAACTACAAAAATTAAAGAAGCTATTACAATTTTTATAAGCACCGCAATTATACTGAAATCCCCAATATTTGTAGTTATACTAGTTAAAAATACAATTAAAACAACCATACTTAATATTAATGTGGGTTGCGTTGCTGCAGCCGGTAATGATTTAAAAAAACTGATATTAGATGTTCCCCATAACACCAGGAGCCTTATTGCGAATATAATAACACAACCATATATAAGAGCATCTATAACAAATTTATAAAGTGTAACTGATGAAATAAGACTTCCAATAAAATAAATAAAACCAACAAATAACATGGATATAAGTGAAAGAAACATGGATTGTTTCAATTTCATATGTCTACCTTCAAGAGCATTGATCATTTGCTGTGTTACAGCACCACTCATTATTGATGAGAAACCAAATATAAGAAATCCCGCAGCACCTCCATACATAATATTATATAAAACTGAGTACTCTGTACTTGGTTCTAATATAGAAACAGCAGCACCTAAAACAAAACTTAAAAAAACCATACTTGCAACAGAAAATGTTGATCCTGGAAGGCTCACAATATATTTGCTTAAACCCATTATTCTATCTGAATTGCCCATAATTTACCTCGATAAATAGTTAAAATTATTTTTTAAAAGATTATATTAGTTTTTTATATTTATATCTTTAATTATTTCTTTTTTATTTTATAGATAAAAATATTGAATATCATTATGTTAGTATATCTATAGCTTTTATACCCATCATTTTTTTTGTATATATAGAATTTATTATTCTTACTACTAAACTTTTTTTACGTAGCTAAACTATATCCTAATTTGTTTTCATATATGATATTATTAAATTATATTTTATCAAACTTTAAATTTTTTACGTTTATTATATAATATAATGGGAATTTCACAAAAATATTAAATAATATAAAGGATAATAAAAGGTGAATTTATGAATGTTAAACTTGAAACTCCAATTTCATTAGAAGAAACAGCGAATTTAAAGGTTGGAGATATTGTTTATATCTCTGGAACTATTTATACTGCAAGGGATAGTGCCCATAAAAGAATGGTTGAAAAAGGATCTCCAATTGATATTAATGGTGCTGTTATTTTTCATGCAGGTCCAATAATAAAAAAAGTTCAGGATAAGTATAATATGATTGCTGTTGGTCCCACAACAAGCACAAGAATGAATCCATATGAATCTCAAATTTTGGATATGGGAGCAGGACTTATTGTTGGAAAGGGAGGTATGGATAAAGAAACTTCAAAGGCTCTGGTTAGGAATAAAAAAGCATATTTATCTGCAGTTGGTGGCTGTGCAGCATTATATGTTAAAACTGTTGTAAAGGTTAATAATGTGCACTGGCTTGATTTAGGTGTTCCTGAAGCAATATGGGAACTACAAGTTAAAGAATTTGGGCCATTAATTGTTACAATGGATTCTAAAGGTGCAAATCTCTATGATAATGTTAAAAAATAAATATCATATTAATGGATCTTCTAGAGAATATTA
>JAQVTJ010000124.1 GCA_028700095.1 Methanobacterium sp.
ATTTCTTTTGTTGGTATTGGAATGCCCTGCCAACAAGATCCAATCCCATTTAATGAGAAAAAAAGATCCATCTGTTGAATCATAAAACCAATATTTGTTAAATATCCTTCAGATGTATCTGAAAATATAGCAAGATAATATGGTGCTTTTTTCATAAATCTTTGTTTAACATCTTCTGTGTAAATAATCTTTATATCAGTTTTTATATCATTATAAAGAGGAATTAAATCTTTGATTTTTCCAGCTACCTCTTTTAATTTATTATTATCAAGAGGAGTTAGATCATAATTTCTAATAGACTTTCTTTTAAATATAATAGAATAATAATCATTTTTTCCCATACAATATCCACCATCTGTATTATTAAATATATATTATAATTTTATAAAAAAAAATAATCTAATTCATATAAATATACTATAAATTTGATCCTTCTACATATTAAAACTCTTTCATCCACTTTATACTATTAATTAAAAAAAATGATAGAAGTAATAAGATTTATCAATTTTATTTTATTTTTTATCAACTAAAATGGAAATATATATAAACCTTAATTATATAATTCTAATTTATAGATAAAAACAACTTGATATTCACAATATTTTTAACAAGATAACATTGGATCAAAGCATAATTATGCTGAATAATAGATTATAGAAGAATATTAAGGTCTATTAATGATTTGGTTGGGAGAATTATAAATGCATATAATGGAAAATTTTTTACCATTGCAATGGTGTTTTTTCTGGTATTTACTGACAATTCCTGTTGTTGTCTATGGTATAATACAAATTAAAGATATAACAGAAAAAAATCCTGAATCCAAACCATTATTAGCAGTATCAGGAGCATTTATATTTATACTTTCATCTATAAGACTACCTTCAATAACAGTACCAGGTAGCACATCACATCCCACAGGTATTGGTTTAGGTGCTGTATTTTTCGGACCCACAGTAACATGTGTATTAGCATCTATTGTACTGGTTTTCCAGGCACTTCTACTAGCACATGGTGGTATTACAACATTAGGTGCTAATATTTTTTCAATGGGTATTATTGGACCATTTACAGCATGGTTAACATATAAAACAATTATAAAAACAGGTTTATCCTCCTCCATAGCAATATTTTTCGCGGCTTTTACAGGGGATATATTTACATATATCACAACAGCATTTCAGCTTGCCTTTGCATTTCCAATTCCAAATTTTAATACTGCATTATTCAAATTTATAGGTATATATGCAATTACCCAAATACCAATTTCAATTGCAGAGGCAATACTTTTTGTTATAATATTTGAACATATTTTAAAACTCCGACCTGACATACTTAGATTATTAAAGGTTATAGGACCTAGAAAGGTTAAGGAGATTATATAAAATGGAAAAAAAACATATTATAATGTTATTAATTGTAATTTTAATAGTTATAATACCATTTTTCCTTTATAGTGATAAAGATGAGGGTTATTTCAGTGGATCAGATGATAATGGAAGATTAGCCATAGAAGAAACAGGTTATAAACCATGGTTTTCATCTATATGGAAACCAAGTAGTGAAATGGAAAATCTGCTTTTTGCATTACAAGCTGCTATAGGAGCACTTATTATAGGTTATATTATTGGATATTATAAAGGAAAGAGTAAAAAGTTCTAGGATAAAATAAATAAAATAAATGTAATATTTTTTATTAAAAACACATGTAATAAATATACTATCTCTAGAGGAATAGAAATATGGGAAGAACAATTGATGATTATGCATATTCAAATGGTCTTAAAAATACTAATTCCTTATTTAAAGTATTATTTGCACTTTTAACCATGTTAATATGTGTTATATCAACATCTCCAATTATACCTTTTATAATTATATTTTTTATAATGTTTTTAATTATATTTAAGGCTAAAATACCATATAAATTCTATTTAAAATTTCTTTCTGTTCCATTATTTTTTGGTATTCTCACATTTCTATTTATGACATTATTTTTTGGTATGATGGAGCCATGGTTTAAAATAAATTTAATTAATATAATTATTTATAAAGATGGTTTTAATTTAGGAATTTTAGTTTTTACAAGAATATTAGGAGGTTTTTCTTGTCTAGGCTTTCTTGCACTTACAACTCCCATGACTGAGATATTTTCATTACTTGAAAGATTTAAAATACCATTAATAATATTGGAAATAGCAATGATTATGTATCGTTATATATTTGTATTTCTTGAAGAAACAACTAATATGTACCAATCCCAGAAAACACGTCTGGGATATCAAAGTATTAAAGGAAGTTTCCAATCCCTAGGTATATTAGCAGGTAATTTATTTATAAGAACTTGGATAAGGGGAGAGCAAATTTATATATCCATGGAATCAAGATGTTATAATGGATCCATTAAATCTTTTAAAACCCAAAATTCTATAAGCACTAAAAATATAGTATTACTTATTTCATTTGAATTTTTAATTATAATTGGAACTTATTTAACAGCTAACTATAAAATATTATAAAATAATAATAATAATAATAATAAAATTATTATATAATTATTTTTTTTTATATCTAATCATTTTAATTCCATATAAAAATTTAAGAGATGTTTTTAAATGAAAGTTATTGAAACTAAAGACATTACATATGAATATCCTGATGGTACTAAAGCCCTGGAAACAGTTAATTTTATAGCAGAAAAAGGTGAAATTGTTGCACTTTTAGGACCTAATGGTGCAGGAAAATCTACACTTTTCCTACATTTTAATGGTATTATCAGACCTACCTGGGGAACTGTTGTTATAGATGGGAAGACAGTTAATTATAATAAAAAAGAATTAATGAAAATAAGACAAAAAGTTGGTATAGTATTCCAAAATCCTGATGACCAATTATTTGCACCAACAGTTATTGAAGATGTAGCATTTGGACCAATGAATATGGGTCTGTCCAAAGATGAAGTTGAACAACGAGTAAAAGAAGCTTTATACCGAGTAGATATGGATGGATTTGAAAAAAAACCTCCTCACCATCTAAGTGGAGGAGAGAAAAAACGTGTTGCAATTGCAGGAATTCTTGCAATGAAACCTAAAATCATGGTTCTGGATGAACCCACAAGTGGATTAGATCCTAAAGGCGCATCACAAATACTTAAACTACTATACCAACTTAACAATGAAGGAATGACCATAGTAATATCAACACATGATGTTGATCTGGTACCAATATACGCATCAAAGGTATATATAATAAACCAGGGAAAAATTATTAAACATGGAACACCATCTGAAGTATTTGAAGATGTTAAAACCATAAGAGATGCTAATTTAAGACTGCCAAGAATTGCACATCTAATGGAAATCCTAGAAAAAAAAGATAAACTTCCATTTAACAAACCATACCCACTTACAATTGGCAGTGCAAGAAAACGCATTTTAGAAGAATTTAAAGAAATAAAATAAATAATAAAATCCCCTACTAAAATAATATAATATATATTATGTATTAATCCCTTCCAAAAAAAAATGATAATAAAATTTATGTAAATATAATTAACAGATTTTATAAAGTCTATATTTAATATCCTACTATTTTTATGGCTTTTGTTGGACATGAAAATGTGCATAAATTACAACCAACACATTCTTTATCTTTAACATTAACTGTCCAGTCTTTATCTATTTCTATGGCTTTAACAGGACATAAGGAAATACAAGCCCCACAGTCAATACAAAGTTTATCATCTTTTTTTAAAACCCTTTTCACAAGATTTACTTCAATTCCTGCTTTTTTTATATATTCCATACCCTTTTTTGTATCATTACCCGATATTTCTATAAGCATTTTACCTCCTTTAGAATTGATATCTGCACGTAGAATATTGAAATTCACATCAAATTTTTTTATAAGATGTGTGATTACAGCTTGGTTCACCATTTTAGGAGAAAATTTAAGCCAAACTTTCATATTTTATACACCTTCCTCCATATTTCTTACACATATAAGTCTTGAAATATCTTCTGCTGTTATCATACCTTTTACCTGATTATTTTTATCTATTATTGGAAGACCCGATATATTATGTTTATCTATACGTCTTGCAATAACATCTACAGGCTCATCTTCCCTTGCAATTATAACCTTTTTAGTCATAACATTTTTTAATTGGGTTTCACCCTTTGCAACTGCATTTGCAATATCCCATGAGGTTATAATTCCCAATAATTTATTATCTGGATCAACTACAGGTAGATGGTTTATATTATTTTCAACCAACCTTTTTGCAACATCAGTTATATTATCATTATAACTTGCAATTATCAAAGGATTGGCTTTTATTTCATTTACAAGAATGCTTGGTCTTCTTATTTTAAGTGGTTGTGGATTTCGATTTTTAGATGCTAATAATTTAACTGGATTTGTAAGGAAGAAATCTCCATTATCAATCCAAGCTTTAAGTTCTTCAGCTATTTTTAATGCCTTTTTATAGGAGGATAATGGTGAAGATTCAATTTCAACACCATTAATTTCAATACTTCCACTTCTAAGTTCTTTATAATTAGTTTCTAACAAGCTGGGTTTGCTGCGTTTAGCAACACCATAATCTAGAACATGGCAAATAATATCCTCATCACTAATAGCTGTTCTTTGAGCTATATCACTATTTAAAATAGGTATAGGTATGCCTGTACCAACATAGAGTGTTGAACCATATTTAGGCATGGTTGCACCACGAACATATTCATGGTCCATTTCTTTCATATCTCCTTTTAACATGAGTGTGCCTGCTCCGCCTGTGGGAACACCGTTTTTTCTTGGTACTTCTGTGTTATGTTGTGTGCCTTCTCCTATTACATATCCTTCTGCACCGCAAAGAAATATTTTAGTACCTAT
>JAQVTJ010000125.1 GCA_028700095.1 Methanobacterium sp.
CCTTTTTTTAAAATTTAAACATCACTTAACATATTATGTAATAAACATTTTTTTAAATAATAAATTTATCAATAAACATTTTTTTTTGGAAATATTTATAATATAAAATATATTTTTAACACGTTATTTATTTATTTTTTATATAAAAATTGGATTAATCCTTAAAAGGAATGGGCATCTATTTTAATATAAATTCACTTATATAAAAATTGTGAAAGTGGATAATAAAATTAATAAATAATATTATAGACTTATTATAGTAGTATATATTTTTTAGAAAAAAGTGGATTATAGAAATGATTTAAAAAATTTTATGTTGATTACCATGTCTCGTCAATTAGAAGAATTAGGATATACAAAAAAAACATGTGCAACTTGTGGAAATGATTTTTGGTCTATTATAGATAGGAAAACTTGTGGGGATGCACCATGTGATGAATATAGTTTTATAGGAAACCCTGCAACAACTAAAAAATATGATCTATTTGATATTCAGGAGGAATTTAATAATTTCTTTAAGGAAAGAGGCCATACACCAATTAAAAGATATCCTGTCCTTGCTAAAAGATGGAGAGATGATGTTTTTCTGGTAGGTGCATCTATTTATGATTTCCAGCCTTGGGTTACATCAGGTCTTGTTAAACCTCCTGCAAATCCATTGGTAATTGCACAGCCATCAATAAGGTTAAATGATGTTGATAATGTAGGAAGAACAGGTCGTCATATGACATGTTTTACTATGGGTGCGCATCATGCATTTAATACAGAAAAAAATATGGTATATTGGACTGATGAAACAGTTAAGTATTGTCATGAATTTATAACACATATTGGAATAGATCCATCTGAAATAACTTATATTGAATCATGGTGGGAAGGTGGGGGTAATGCTGGGCCATGTTATGAAATATGTGTTAGGGGTGTGGAACTTGCAACACTTGTTTTTATCCAGTATAAAACAACACCAGAAGGAAATAAAGAAATTCCACTTAAAATTGTTGATACAGGTTATGGTCTTGAAAGATTTGCATGGATATCTCAAGGAACACCCACAGCTTATGATGCTTCATTCGGACCAGTTATAAAACAGCTTAAAAAACTTGCAGGTGTAGAGTTAAATGAACAAATACTTGGAGAAAATGCTCGAATTGCTGGTATGATGGATATTGAAGATATAGCAGATTTAAAAGAGCTTAGAAGAAGAGTTGCTGAAAAACTTCAAATTTCTCTAGAAGAACTTAGAAATGCAACAGAACCTATGGAAGCTGTTTATATTATTGCAGATCATACTAGATGTTTGTGTTTTATGCTTGCAGATGGAGTTATACCCTCAAATGTTAAGGAAGGTTATCTTGCAAGACTTGTTCTTAGAAGAACAATTAGATTCATGAAAGATCTTAAACTTAAAGAATCTTTATGTGATATTATGAAAATACAGTTAGATTTTCTTTCTAGAACATATCCTGAGATTAAAGATCAACAAAAACATATACTTAATGTTGTAGGCTTAGAAGAGGAAAGATATGGGAAAACTGTTACAAAAGGAAGGCAACTAGTAAAAAAGAGTATTAAAGATCTTAAAAAAGAAAATAGAAATGAAATACCTGTTGATATGCTTATTAAACTTTATGATTCACATGGAATGCCGCCTGAAACAATTGAAGAAATAGCATTACCAGAAAAATTTAATGTAAAAGTTCCAGATAATTTTTATACATTAGTTGCACAAGAACATACAGAAGAAGTTATAGAAGAGAAAAAAGTAGTGGAACTAAATTTTCCCCAGACAGATCTTGTATTTTATGACAAACCTTATAAAACAGAATTTGAAGCTGGAATTATTGGATTCCATGAAAATAATGTTATATTTGATAGAACCATATTCTATCCTGAAGGAGGAGGCCAACCATCTGATATAGGTTATATTAATGTTAAAGGTAGTAAAATGGATAAATTCCCAATTACACATGCAAGTAAGGTTCAGGGAATTGTGCTTCATAAAATGGATCCTGAAGATATTGATAAATTAAAACCATTTAAAGGATCACGTATTACTGGAAAGATTAACCAATCTAGAAGAATATCTTTAACACAAAACCATACAGCAACCCATTTAATTGTTGCAGCAGCAAGAAAAGTATTATGTGATCATGTATGGCAAGCAGGTGCCCAGAAAGGTGTTAAAAAGTCTAGAATTGATCTTGCTCATTATAAAAGAATTGAAAATAAAGAACTTCAAGAAATTGAAATTATTACCAATGGTTTGGTTATGAAAAATTATCATGTTCATACTAAGTGGATGAATAGAACAGAAGCTGAGAAAAAATATGGTTTCAGACTTTATCAAGGAGGGGTTGTTCCAGGTGCAAATATAAGAACTGTTAAAATAGATGATATTGATGTTCAAGCCTGTGCAGGGACCCATGTGAAACAAACAGGTGATATTGGTCTTATAAAAATTACAAGAACAGAAAGAATACAAGATGGTGTGGAAAGACTTGAATTTTCTGCTGGTGAAGCTGCTATTAAAGCTGTTCAGATAAATGATGATCTTCTAAAAGATAGTAGTAATGTATTCAAAGTACCATCTGAACAACTTCCAAAAACCAGTGCACGTTTCTTTACAGAATGGAAAAGTTTTAAAAATGATATTGAAAGGCTTAAAGATGAAATTGCAATGTTAAAGATTGGAAGTCTTACAGATAATATCATAGAAATTAATAATATCCCAGTATTATGTCAAGTGGTAGAGGCTGATATGAACGAACTTATAAAGATCGCAACAGACCTCACAGAAAATGATAGTAGGGTTGATATAGTTATAATTGGGAATCTTGAAGGTAAGATTGTAGGTGCTTCCTCTAAGAATGCTATAGGTAGAGGTGTTAATGTAAATATGATTATTAAAGAATGTGCATATAGACTAGGTGGTGGTGGTGGTGGAAGACCTAACCTTGCACAAGGAGCTGGACCCTACTTTGATAAAATAGATGATGCTTTGGAATTTGCATTAAAACAAATTAAAGAGATCTTAAAATAAAAGAAATACCTCTCTTTTATTATTTATATTTTAAGTTTATCCATTTTTTTAAATATATACTACCAATAATTTTTTTTATATAGATTCTAAAAAATTTTTTTTATATTTTTTTATATTTTTTTATATTTTTTTTATTTTTTTATGTGTAATTGTAGTATATTGTTTAAAAAAATTAGAGGTTTAGATAAAAAGTAATATAATATAAATTGTAAATATTATTATTAACAAAAAAAAATAATGTATATTAGTTCATATTTGTGTTGAGGAGATAAAATAATATGAGGATCCGTAGTATAGAAGAGATTAATAAGAAGATTGAAAATGGAGATGTAACAGTTCTTACTGCTGAGGAAGTATCTTCACTTGTTTGTGAAGGTAATAGTCCAAAAACTGAGGATGTTGATGTTGTAACTACAGGTACTTGTGGAATAATGTCTGGAACAGCAGCTATACTACATGTTCCAGTAGCGGATCCTGGTGCTTTTAAGAAAGCTAAAAATATTCTTTTAAATGGTATACCTGGATTTCCGGGGCCATGTCCTAATGAATGGCTTGGATCAGTTGATTTGATAATATATGGAACTGCACATAGTATTTATGATAGTAATTATGGTGGCGGATTCTTATTTAATGATATTGTTAGTGGTAAAGAAATAGATATTGAATTAGAATCAACTGATGGTAAAATATTTAAAACCACCACTAATATTAAAGATTTTGGAACAACCAAGATGATTGGAACAAGATTAGCCTTTAAAAATTATAATTCATTTACAAATCCATCAGATAAACTTGTATCATCAATATTCCATGCTATAGATATGGAAGGTCCGTTTAAGGGTCTTTCTGTTTCTGGTTGTGGTCAGTTAAATCCTTTACAAAATGATCCTTTAATGGAGGTTATATGTTCAGGTTCTAAGATTTTATTAAATGGAAGTGAAGGTATTGTAATTGGATCTGGAACTAGAAGTAGTAATGAAAAACCTAATTTAATGTTAACAGCAGATATGAAAGATATGAATTCCCATTATTTAGGTGGTTTTAAAACAGGTGCTGGACCTGAAATATTTGATAGTGTGGCTGCTGCAATACCGATTTTAGATCAAAATATTTTAGAACAAACATTTATTATGAATAAAGATATTACTCTTCCAGTTGCAGATATACGTGGAAGGCATAAAATATTAGGATCCACAAATTATGGAGAGGTTTGGGATGGTTGTGATGAAAGACCTGTTTATCATCCAACAGATTGTTTAAATTGTAAAACATGTATTGTACATGAAAGATGTCCTACAGGTGCTTATACTGACACTCTTAATGTCCAGAAATGTTTTGGTTGTGGAATGTGTGCATATTCATGTCCTAACAATGCATTTACAATGGAATCTGGATGTGTAAGGTTTAAGTTGGATGATAAATTTATTGAAATGCCAATAATATGCAGACAATCAGATATTAAAAGGGCACGTGAATTAACATCTGAACTTAAAAGAAAAATAGAAAATGGGAATTTTATTTTAAACAATTGTCTGAAATAAAAAAAAGGGATATAATTAATATATAATTAATATATAAATTTTTTTTTATATATTAAATAGAATATATTTTTTTTTGGATATTATTTTTGTATTGGGGTGGATTAAATTTTAGGTAATCCTGAGAGAATTCCTGTGAATATGATAAGTCCAATAAGAAGTCCGAAAAGAAGAGCTGCAATTAACACTAGGATAATTATGGTAAAAAGTCCGGATCCTTCTTCTTTAGCTTCATATTCTTCTAGTGTTTGGTTATTATATTGTTCATAATCTATATCTTTTGGAGGATATTCTTTGTTCGTTCTAT
>JAQVTJ010000126.1 GCA_028700095.1 Methanobacterium sp.
TTATTATTTGTTTTAATAGTTTTCCAAGGTTCTTTATCATTAAAATATTTATTACCATATTTTGCAAGTTTAATAATTTCTATTAACCCTTCTCTGAATTTGAAATTTTCAATAAAATCACCTGCAATTTTTGGAAGTGCCTTTATCTTAGATTCAAATTCCAGGTCATATTCATCAAAATCTGATGGTTCAGGTATTTTTCCCTCAAAAAAGCGTGTTGTAAATGTAAATGTTCTGTGAAGGAAATTTCCAAGCACATCAGCTAATTCATCATTAACCCTTCTTTGGAAATCATCCCATGAAAAGTCTGTGTCACGTGATAATGGAGCATTAACAATTAAATAATATCGAAGTGTGTCTGAATCAAATGTTTTAAGAAAATCCGATACCCATATTACCCAATTTTTACTTGTTGACATTTTCATCCCTTCAAGGGAGAGATATTCTCCTGCAATAATTGTATGTGGTAGTTTACATTCATATGCCATTAAAAACGCTGGCCAGAATATACTATGATGATAAATTATATCTTTACCAATGAAATGAACTGCTTTATCATTCCAATATTCTTCCCATGTTTTACCAGTTTTTTCAGTCCATTGAGCAGCTGAAGATATATATCCTAGAAATGCTTCTCCCCATACATATATAATTTTACCTTCTGCACCTTCTAATGGTACAGGTATACCCCATTCCATATCTCTTGTGAGTATCCAATCCTTTAAACCTTCTTTTAACCATTGTAATGTATAATTTTTAACATTTGGAGGTAGATAATTATTTGATATAACCCATTCTGTGAGTTGTTCCTCTAATTTACTTAATTCAAAGAAATATTGTTTAGACTCACGGATTTCTGGTGGTGATTTACAGATAAGACATGTTGGTTCTATTATTTGTATTGGTTCAAGATGTCTGCCACATGTTTCACAATGATCTCCACGAGCTTCCCCACCACAATTTGGACATGTGCCTTCTACATATCTGTCAGGAAGAAATCTTGCACATTCTTTACAGTAAGGTTGTTTTATAATTTTTTCATAGATATATCCCTTTTTGTAAAGTTTTAAAAAGAAATTCTGTGATATTTCATAATGTTTTGGATCTGTGGTTCTTGTGAAACTATCCAATGATATGTTGCAATTATCAAGATCATTTTTTATCATCTCATAATATCTGCCTGCAACTTCTATTGGCTCCTTACCTTCTTGTTCCGCTTTCACTGCTATGGGTGTTCCATGTTCATCGGTTGCACATACAAAGATCACATCTTTTCCTTTCATCCTATTATATCTTGCATATATATCTGCAGGTATGTATGTTGATCTCATATGCCCTAAATGACATGGACCATTTGCATATGGAAGTGCTGATGTGATAAATACCTTACTCAATCTTATTCCTCCTTATTGTAAAAGACCTAAATGTTTAAAAGATGGATATATGTTATCTAACTTTAAAGTTATAATTTAAAATCTATTCATTTATGAATTAGACTCCATAATAAAATGTGAATATATATTATGAATTGTTTATAATATCCACTATATAAAAATATATGAACATAATACTATGAAAATATTTTTTTTATTTAAATATAAAATATAGTTATAATCTACAGAAAATAATTTAAACAAAATATATGGAGTTGTTTAATAAAACATATAATTAAACAAATATTTAAAGAAATAATTATCCCGAATTTAAATAGTTATCTAAAAATTTTTTAAAACATTTTATTGGTAATTTTTTTTAAGATCTTCAATTATTGATTTTACAGTTTCACCTATATCCAGTGGTTCAGATACAATTCCTAATAAATTCATTATATCCTTTATTTCAGATATTTGGCTTAATTCTTGTATCTCAGCTTCTTCCAGAGGTACTGTTTTAGCATTATCAAGAATAATAAATATTTCAAATTGATTCATAAATTATACCATCCACCATATTATTAGATATTCCCTATTAAATTATCATTATGTAATTATATTCCAATTTTTTTTATTTCTGAAGATTATTTTTTATGATATATTAAAATATAACAGTTATTTTTTTTAGGGGGTTTATTTAATTTAATTATAGGTTTAACAGATTTTAAATGATATTTGTATGTTTTTAAAATATGGATAGTGTATTATTATTTATCCTATGCTCTCGTAATCTATTTTATATTTAAAGTTTATATGTTTATTATGGTTTCTGTAGCTTTTATAAATCCACTCTCTGATGAAGGAAAAATGATAGTTCGGGAGCTTGGAGAATTTAATGGTGTATTATCTGAGAATGATGATTTAATGAATATTGTTACTAAAAGCAGATCACAGGAAATATCTAATGATTCATTTATTCCGCGAAGTTATTTTGATCTTGCATTAAAAAGAATTGAATGGTATGCTAAAAAAAAGAATGATAGAAATTTTGAACACAAACAATATGATTTTTTATTCAACCAGGATATTATTAAATTTGATGTAATTGCATTTTACCTTTTATGCCAAGCTATAGGAGTAAAATATGGCCCTAATTCCAGGGAAAGCAGAGTTCTGGTTGAATCACAAGGAAAACTTATAGAAAATCGTCTGAGTAAACTTTCAAAAACAGAACGAAATCTTATTGTAACTAACATACTTAACAGTCTTTTAAGTTCCACACATCTTAAATGGACCTTTTTTGAGGATCTTATCAGTTCAAAGAAACTTAAAATGCATGAATTAATTCTTGATAAAGGAGAAATAATTCTTGAGATGGATGATTTTCTGGAAAGGTTCAGTTATAAAATTCATGGAAGAAAACCTGAAAAAATGTATGAAGCACTTATAGGGGATAGGATCAAGGAACAAGTAATGATCAAAATGGTAATGCAAAATACAGAGAATTATATTCAACAGGTAGGAGAAAGATCCCATAGGGAAATAGAACCCAATCCCATACTCCTGGAATTAGCAGATAAAATTTCCGAAGTACTTATTTCATCTGTACAAACATTTGGAAAGGGAGGTAGTAGTTATGGTATAAGCATTAAAGCCTCTGCTTTAAATCCTAAATCATTTCCTCCTTGTGTTAAAAAGGTTATGGAAGGTATGAAATCTGGTGGACGGAATGACGCCATAATCATGTTTTTAACACCATTCATATCATATGCACGTTTATATCCTAGTGTTTTCAGTGAAAATATAACAAAACAGATTTCTGACGTTGATCCAACACTTTCCATTATCCAAAATGAAATATTACCCTTAATATTTGGAGCTGCAGAAAGATGTAATCCTCCATTATTTGAAGATCAACCTCAAGATAAAGTTAATTTAAATGCAAAACTTGGATTTGGTATGCACCAACATCCTGAACTTAAAAATGAAGGTGAAACAACATGGTACACACCTATGAGTTGTGAAAAGGTTAAAATACATCTACCAAGTTTATGTAAACCTGATGAAACATGCAAAAAAATTGGAAACCCTCTTTCATATTACAATAGAAAGTTATGGGCTTTTAAGAAAGAGATGAAAAATATATCTAATAATAAGGATAAATAAAGGAATTTTATATATTTAATAATCTTTTTCAACATTTATTTAATTATATAAAAAAAAATTAGTAAAGAGATGGTAAATATCGAATATTTAACTCCAGCAAGTCCTGAAGAGAGGAAAAAATATTATAGGGAAGAATGGGA
This sequence comes from Methanobacterium sp., assembly GCA_028700095.1. GTDB lineage: Archaea > Methanobacteriota > Methanobacteria > Methanobacteriales > Methanobacteriaceae > Methanobacterium_B. Next base: position 3,680 of record JAQVTJ010000126.1, read on the forward strand.
TATTAAACAGGTTCCTGAATATATAGTTCATTCAATACAGGAAAGAGAGTTTGGTTTTGATCATATTGGAAGAGGTCCTAATGACAGATATAAAGTTTTCCAGACCCCGGATTTACTTAAACGTTTTCTAAAAGTTAGAACACCATTTGCTGCGTATTGTTCTGTGGCATTTTATGATAAACCTAGAAGAAGAGATAGATGGACTAAGGCTGAACTTGTTTTTGATGTGGATGCAAAAGATATACCTATAAGAACCTGTGAATGTGAAGGTGTATGTGAAATCTGTTTAAATGAAGCTAGAGAAATTGTTTTAAACATAATCGATACATTAAAAGGTGATTTAAGTCTAGAAAATATACATATTGTATATTCTGGTAGAGGATATCATATCAGAGTTTTAGATCATAATATCATGAGTATTAACAGTGATTTAAGATCCCAGATTGTTAAATATGTTGTTGGGGCATATGTGCCTGAAAATGAATATAGTTTAGATTTTGAAAAAGTATCCTACGAACATTTTGTAATACCCTTTGGATATCCTAATGTTTTTACGAAACGATTTAAATATGCTATTTTACATTTAAATGAAAATTCTGACTTAGATGAAGTAAATAAAAAATTACTTAAAGATATTCTAAAACATAGACAACTTATTGAATTGGAAAATTGGGGCATGTTCAAAAATAAAATAGGTCCAATGCGATATAGAAAGGTTTTAAAAGGTATTGCATCTATGAATATGAGTTTGATTGATGCTAAAGTTTCTATTGATCTTAAAAGAATTTTAAGACTTCCTTCATCATTACATTCAATGGTAAGTATGAAATGTACTGAAGTTAAAAATATTGAAACATTTGATCCATTCGATGATGCTGTACCAAAATTCGTATATGAACGAAAATAATATCATACTAAATCAAAATCCAAAAATAACAACGACGTTATATCTTTATTAATGTTATCATCTGAATTTTTTTATTACTAATATTTAAATGTAACCACCCAAAAAAATGGAAACTGATTTAAATATATTCATAGAGGGTGTTTCTTTCAACAGGATTACGTTCAATGGCTTCTATTATTTTTATCATTTCTTCACGTGAGAGATAT
>JAQVTJ010000025.1 GCA_028700095.1 Methanobacterium sp.
AGAAGAATTGAAATAGCCATGGAAGAAGCAAAAGTCCGTATTGACCCATTTAAAAGTATTGATGAACAGGTTAACACAACTTTAAAAGCCATTAGAACCAAAATTCCAATTAGATTCGAAAAAGTTAAGATAGTAATAAGGGTTCCAGGAGATTTCACCGGAAAAGTCTATGGAGCAATACCGGAATTTGGAACAACAACAAAGGAAGAATGGCAACAAGATGGTTCATGGGTTGCAGTTGTTGAAATACCTGGTGGTATGCAGGAAAACTTTTATAATAAACTCAATGAACTAACAAAAGGTCAAATAGAGACAAAATTAATCTGATGGCAGATAAAAACTATTCATTTTTTGGCATTCCAGTAAAGGAGGCAGAATGTGATATTTGTAGAGGATAAAGAAATAGTAATTCCCGGAGATATTCTTGCAGATGAAGAATATCACTCTGGAAGAGGAACATTTAAGGAAAATAATAAAATATGTTCGTCTCTTGTAGGTCTTGTGGCCATAAGAGATAAAAAAATCAGTGTAATACCATTACAAAGCAAATACATCCCAAAAAGAGGAGATGTTGTAATAGGGGAAATAACCGATATAAGATTCTCAATGTGGAACCTTGATATAAATTCCCCATACTCCGGATTTTTACCTGCTTCAGATGTCTTTGGAAAGGAAAAAAAAGAACTTAACAGGACATTTGATGTTGGTGATGTTCTATTTTTAAGAGTAGTTGATGTTGATGAAGTAAAAAAAGTCAAACTAGGACTCAAAGGAAGGGAACTTGGAAAATTCAGGGGCGGAATTCTTATTAATATCACACCAACCAAAGTACCTAGACTAATAGGTAAAAAGGGGTCAATGATCAATATGATCAAAGATGAAACCCGTTGTGAAGTAATTGTAGGACAAAATGGAGTAGTATGGGTTAAAGGAGAGCCTTCAATGGAAAGAGTGGCTGAAAAAGTCATTAATATCATAGAAGAACAAGCCCATACATCAGGATTAACAGATAGAGTAAGGGACATGCTTGCAAAATTCTTAGGCCATGAACCTGAAGACACAGAACCTGAAGAAAATGAAGCAGAAGAATTTGAAATCATACCTATAGAAATTGAAGGATCAGATGAAATAGAAGAATCTGAAGAAACAGTTGAAATAGAAATATCTGAAGAATTGGGTGAAGTAGAAGAATCTGAAAAACCGGATGAAATAAAAGAATTTAAAGAGGAATAAGTGAAATTAAACCAAATATGAGGGGTGAATATCATTATAACCAATAATAATCTAAGCACAGGTACAGAAACCAGTGCAAGAGCCAATAACAGGGCTTTTGATGAATTGAGAAATTTAAAAATAGAAGCAGGAGTACTTGAAAGGGCTGATGGATCAGCTTACCTTGAAATGGGAGGTAATAAAGTGCTAGCTGCAGTTTATGGTCCAAGAGAACTTTTTGTAAGACGTTTAATGCAACCTAATAAGGCTGTTTTAAGATGTAAATATAATATGGCACCATTTTCTGTAGATGACAGAAAAAGACCAGGACCTGACAGAAGATCAGTGGAAATATCTAAATTAACATCAGAAGCACTTACACCAGCAGTTTTCCTTGAAAAATTCCCACGTTCAACAATAGATGTTTATATAGAAGTTCTTGAAGCTGAAGGCGGAACAAGATGTGCAGGTATAACAGCAGCTTCAGTTGCACTTGCAGATGCAGGTATTCCAATGAAAGATATGGTTGTTGCTTGTGCAGCAGGAAAATCAGATGGTAATGTTGTTCTAGATTTATCTGAAATAGAAGATAAAGAAGGAGAAGCAGATCTTCCAATTGCATTAATGCCAAGAACAGGTGAAATCACATTAATACAAATGGATGGTCATCTCACAGAAGATGAATTCAAAAAAGCCATGGACCTTGCAATAGATGGGCGCATGAAAATAAATGAACAACAGAAAACAGCCATAAAAAACAGGTATGGTGATTAAGATGGTTCATATAGTTCCAGAAATCATAAAAGAAAGTGTTACCAACCATATAAAAAACGGGGAAAGAACAGATGGTAGAGCCTTCGATGAATACAGGGATATAATAGTAGAACCTGGAGTAGTTGGGAAAGCAGAAGGATCAGCAAGGGTTAAAATTGGAAATACACAGATAATGATCGGTGCAAAACCACAATTAGGAACACCATTTAATGACACACCAACACTTGGAGTTCTAATGACCAACACTGAACTTTTACCAATGGCAGCACCTAACTTCGAAGCAGGACCTCCAGATGAAAATTCTGTTGAACTTTCCAGGGTTACTGACAGATGTATAAGAGAAGGACAGGTTGTTGACCTTGAAAAACTCTGTGTAGTTCAAGGAGAAAAAGTATGGATGGTATTTTTAGATCTGCATGTACTGGATTATGATGGTAATTTAATTGATGCAGCAGTATTAGGAAGTGTTGCAGCACTCATGAACACTAAAATACCCACAACCAAACTAGAGGGTGATGAAATTGTTCTTGACTATGATAACATGATTCCATTACCAATCAATGAAAAAGCCTTAATGTGCACATTTGCCAAAATTGGTGGAGAACTTCTTATTGACCCATCACTTGAGGAAGAAGAAATAATGGGCGCACGTTTATCAATAGGCATGGCTGAAGATGGTAGTATATGTGCTATGCAGATAGGTGGAGCTGAATCAATGACCAAAGAAGAGATTTTAAAAGCAATTTCCATTGCAAAGATTAAAACAGCAGAACTTAGAACATATCTCCCATAGATACATTTAGAACTCGTGATATGCAAATTTATCTAATTTCTGAAAAAAAATACCATGACTTCTGTTAATTCATTAGATGAATTTCAGATGATTAATGGTTAACCCAAAAGATTAAATATTCAGGAAACTAATATTAAAAATGGATAGTTAATAACAGATTAGAGCGAAAACCAAGCTCATCTAACTATTCCTCCCATAATTTAGATTTTAACCGTAGGAACTACGGGGTTTGCCTTTGGTAAAATCAACAATATAGTTGATGGATTAGGAATCCACTGACCTCTAAAGGTCATGAAAGTTCATATGATCTGAATATTCATAACTGAAATTTTTTTTTTATGAAAATAAAAAAAATTTATCATAAACAAATTCAAAAATATTAAAATAATCTAGGTGAATAACATGGCAAGAACAAAAAAAGTGGGTATAACCGGAAGATTCGGTGCAAGATACGGTAGAAAAGCCAAAAGAACAGTGAAAGCAGTAGAAGAAAACATGAAGAAAGATCATGTTTGCCCTCAATGTGACAGAGCTGCAGTACGCAGAGTTTCAGCAGGAATATGGAAATGCAGAAAATGTGGAAACATATTTACAGGCGGAGCATACCTTCCAACAACTCCTATGGGTAAAACAGCTGCAAGAAATATAAAGAGGATAGTTGGAGGTTTATAAATTGTACAAATGTGGAAAATGCGGTACTTTAGTAGATATTAAAGGTTATACAGAATCTAAATGTCCTAGTTGCAGATATAGGATTCTTTTTAAGGAAATACCACCTGTAAGGCGTAGTATTAAAGCTAAATAATTCTGGTTAACCATGTTAATTACAACGTCTAGAAAACCTTCTCAACGAACAAGATCTTTTTGCAAAGGCCTTGTAAGAGTTCTAAACTCAAGCTATATAAACAGGGGAAAGATGAGTATCCGTGACGTTCTAATAAAATCATCTGAACTAGGAAATAATAATATTGCAGTAATATCAGAAATGAAAGGAAATCCCAATAAAATAGATTTCCAAAATGAAAAAGGTGAAATCATCTTTTCCATGGATGTTACAGTGGGAATTCCAAACTCCAATGCCAACTCAAAGGCCAGGGTTAAATCTGAAGAATTAAAAATATATTCAGAAGTCCCTGAACTTAATCATCTTGGAAAAATATTGAATATACCCTTTTTCAAAGATTCAGAAAAACAAAATATCCTCCTAATAAAGAAGGGTGACGAGAAAAACAGGGCCATTATTGAATTTATTGGTAGTAACGGTATGGAAACCGGTCCTAAAATTTTTGTTAAAGAATGGGGGGTTTAAATTGGAATATTCCAATCAATCCAACATTCTCAAAGGTATTGAATCAATATTTGAAATTGAATTCAAAACTAATAACGAAGCAGAAATAGTTTTAAAATCAATTAAACCCGAAATAAATGGATCCCCATCTGATAGAACATCTGTTAATATGAATGTTCACGGAAATATATTAAAGATAACAGTTGATGCTATAGATACACCCTCTTTTAGAGCATCTTTAAATTCATATTTAAGATGGATAAAACTATCTTATGAAGTTATAAATCTTAAAAAAATAAATAAATAAATAATTTAGGGTTAATAATAGTATTTTACTTATTAAAATTTAAATAAAAAAAATTTATATAAACCTGTTTAAGGTTTAAATGAGGTGATAAAATGGAACTTCCTAAAAACATCCAACATCAAATACAACAATTTCAACAGGCACAACAACAAGCTCAGGCAATTACAATGCAAAAACAGAGCGTTGATATGCAGATAAAAGAAACAGAAAAAGCTTTAGAAGAGCTTAAAAAGGTCGAAGGAGAAACTGATGTTTATAAAACTGCAGGAAATCTTCTTATTAAAGTAAATCAAGAAGAAATTACCGGAGAACTTGAAGATAAAATTGAAACCCTTAAACTTCGAGAGAAAACAGTTAAACGTCAAGAAGAACGTATAATGGCCAAACTCCAGGAAATGCAAACCACTATACAAGAATCAATGCAGGGATCAGGAATGTCCCCGGGGTTAGGTAATTGAGAAAACTTTCAGATGAAGAATTAGATGAAATTTCAGAACTTGCAGTTAAATCTGCAGAAAATTTCATCTATTCCAAGATTCCAAAAAAAGAAGTTCAAGATCTTGATATAAAAGTTGAACTTGATTATCATACAGGTTTAGATATTGATATTAGTATTGACATTCAAATTGATCCATTATCCAATCCCAATGATAATATTGCAGAAGATGCTGTAGATTATGCTATTACAGAAATAGACAGTTATATTGCAAAAAATTGATTTAAATACATTCTTTTCTATATTTATTATAAAAATATATCTTCTTAAAATTATTTTAAAAACTTTTTAATTGGAAAATATTACCATGATAATACCTGTCCTTGACTTAAAAAATGGTGAAGCAGTATCTGGAAAATCAGGATTAAGAAACACATATAAACCTTTAAAAACAGTTTTCCATAACTCATCAGACCCTGTTTCTATTACACAAGCACTCAAAGATAATGGATATGAACATATTTATATTGCAGATTTAGATGCAATAAACAGATCTGGTTCTAACTTAGAAATTGTCAGTGAAATAAATAATATTCTTCCAGTTATGTTAGATTCAGGAGTAGCCTCTTATAAAAATGTTAAAAAAACTCTTAAAATTGCCAATAAAGTTATAATAGCAACAGAAACTCTTGAAAGTCTAGATGATCTTGATCTAATATTTTCACAAAGCTTAAAAAAAGATCTTATATTAAGTGTAGATGTTAAAGATAAACAAATTCTAGGTAAACACATAAAAACAGAGTTTAATAATGTAATAAATAAGATACAAAAGATAAAACCTTTGAAAATTATTCTTTTAGATGTTTCAAGGGTTGGTACTTCTAAAGGTTTTGATTATACACTTATAGATGGCTTTAATAATATTAAATCTGAATTAATTCTAGGTGGAGGTATTACTGTCCAAGATATTAAAGAATTACCTGTTTTAGGAGTTAATAATTTCCTAGTTGGAACAGCACTTCATAAAGGAATTCTTAAATAGCTATTAATTCCATTTTTTTAAAATTTACATATAAATCGCTCTTAGTTTAAATCTTAACCAAAAAAAAAAAAAATATAATATAATTTTATAAATATATAAAATTCCTGGGGATAATTAATAATGCCAATTTTTATGTTAATAGGCCCTTTAACTAGGGATATAATTACAAGAGATAATTTAGTATATCACTCAACAGGAGGTGCAGTATATTATCAAGCAACAGCACTTTCAAATCTTGATGTTAATGTAACTGCAGTTATCACACTTTCACATGAAGACGAAGAACTTTTAAATGTCTTTCCTCAAGATGTGGATATAATTCCAATATTTTTTAATAAAACAATGAAATTTGAGAATATATATCCTGATAATAATACTAATAACAGAATACAAAAGGCAACCATACCACAAAATCCTATTAAACCAGAAAATCTTCCAGAAAATATTGGATCCTATGATGCTGTTCTTTTATGTCCTCTTTATCCTTCAGATATTCCTATTGAAACAATAGAACATATATCTAATTATAATATACCTATTTATATGGGTGCACAGGGATATTTAAGAGAATTAAATGATAATCATGTTATTTTAAAGCCATGGGATAATTTTGAGAAGTTTTTAAGATTAATTCAAATGTTTTTCATTGATGAAACCGAAGCAAAAGTTATGACTGGAAAACATAAATTATCCCAGATAGGTAAAGAACTTTCAAATTTCGGCCCTCAAGAAGTAATAATTACCTGTGGAGATAGGGGTGCTATAATTTACTCATCCCTAAATAAATGTATATATAAAATTCCTGCATTTACCCCTCTGCAAACAGTAGATCCAACAGGTTTAGGTGATACATATATGGCGGCCTATGCAACAAAAAGGATAGAAACATCAAACCTAGAAACTTGTGGAATATTTGCTGCAATGGTATCAACAATGAAACTAGAAAAAGCAGGACCATTCCAAGGAAATATTACAACTATCAATAAAAGACTTCAAAAAGTGTTAAAATAAAAAAAAAATAAAATAGTTTTATCATTCCCCCTATAATATTTTTAGGAGAGTAGAAATATGATTGAAGAAATTGAAAATATAGATAATAATTTTCATAGAGATTTACTAAAATCCCGCGGAGAAAAATTAGTTAATTATGAAAAAATTTCCCATAAACCTGCAATAGATGATATTGGACCTACAGAACAAATTATTTTAACATTTGAAGATACTGATGAGATAGACATAGAAAATACATATAAAGTACGGGTTATTGCTAATAATATGGAAGTTAGTATATGTGACAGTTTTAACAAGCCAATTAACATAAAATCCATTATAGGAAAAAGATTATTAGATTATGGGGAAATATTTTTTGATGATTTCAATACAAGTACCGGGAATATGCAGAGAATTACATTAATTTTTGAAGAAGATTATGGGATAAATATTGATGGTTATAATTTATTAATAGAGAAATATAACTAGAAAATAAAATAGAATAATATTATTAATAATTATATTTAAAATATTATATTTTTTTTATATTTTTATCAATTATAATTTGATTTTATTTTAACCTATATTTTACTAATTTTTTAATTTTAAAAAAAAATATAATTTTATTTAACCTAGAAGGAATGGAAGTATTAGAAATGGAAGTATTCCTCCTGCAAAAAATAGAACTATCCCTGCTATTGTGTATGGAGTATTCCTATCCATTATACCATTACAAAGAAGCAGTACACTTAATACACCCATAATAGGTGGAATTATATGTGAAAATAATAATACAAATGTGTTTGCCATGGGGATCACTTTTTTATATATCAAAATTTTTTTTATATATATAATCAATATAATATTAATTTTATATTCATTTAAATTTAATCTTTAGAAATATTTTTTTTTATTTTTTTTATCTAATTCTTGGTATAAAAATGATTATAGTTATAAAAAAAAAGATATTTTATTTTACATTTTATTCTTAATTTCACCAATATCTGATATTATATCTATTTTACCATTGGATTTATTAATATATTCTTTTTCTGATGCTGTTAATTGGGGAGTTAAATATATTGCAGACATACCTGCATTTATAGCTCCTTGTATATCATCAGAAAAACTATTACCTATCATCACGGCATTCTCAGCTTTACATCCCATTCTACCCATTGCAAGTTCAAATATATTAATATCTGGTTTTTCAACCCCGGTTTCTTGTGATGTTATCACTGAATCAAAGAAATGATGTAAACCAAGTCTAACAAGTTTTTCATATTGTTTAATTGTTAAACCATTTGATATAACACCTAAATTATATCCCTGTGCCTTTAAATGTATAAGTGTGGACATTGTCTCTGGAAAAAGTCTTAAAAGCGCAAATTTAACATTATGATACGTGATCATTCCAATAGCAACTAATAAAAGGTTTTCTTCTCCAAAAACTCTTTTGGTAAGAACATTTAAATGTTGATCATAATTTGAACCTTTTTCTTTAATGATTTCTCTTAATAAAATATAAGCATCATCATGTGTTAATGGCAGTCCTGCAGCTATCATTGCATTTAACGCAGCTTTTCTAGCTAGTTTTGCAAATCCTGATGTATCATAAAGTGTATCATCAATATCGAAAAAAATAGCTTTAATCATTTTTTTTAACACCTACATTATTTTAATTAAAAATTTGAGGGATATAAAATATATAAATTAATGGAAATAGCACAAATTAAAATAATAGAAATTCTTTTTATAGGTATAAAAATTTTTTCCAATGCTTATTTAAAGAATTGCTATCCCAAAAAAATAATTTGAGCAAAATATCATATCCCTTCTTAACCATAAAATTATTATATAATATGATTTATAATGGATTTTTACATAATATTAGAAATATTCAACTTAAAAAAATGTATCTAAACTACTTTGTTTTTCTTTGTGCATTATATCATCTTTTGAATAGCCAATTGCTTCTATAATTCTAGAAACCGCAGGCATGACTTGATTTTCAATATAGTAATTGGGATCATAGTTAATAACATCAACATCTTCTAAGGGAATTGCCCGTTTGCTAATAGGCTCTTTTCCTTTTACAATCACATATCGTATTATTGCTCCTCGTGAAATATTTCTTCCATTTGCAATGGATTTTTTAGCTGCTAAAACATGGGGTGCCATCTGAACATATTCTTCAGGATTTTTAGTTAGCTGTGTATGTATTACAAGATCTTCTAGGGAAATTTTACCACATTTTATCTCTTCAACCACAGCTCTAATGATTTTTGTGGCTTTTTGAGGAGAAGCATCTTCTAAAATAGCTCTTAAAACTTTTCCCTGTGTTTTTTTAGCAACCGGAGCCCAGTCACGCCGAACTAATTCTAATCCTTTAACTACTATATTTTTATTTTCTATGAGAGCATATCTTTTCTTGGTAACAAAGAAGCCTCTCTCATAGAAACCTTCATATTCAAGTTCCATTCCTTCAGGAAGATTTTTATTAACATCTTCCAGGAATTCATTAACTTTTTCTAAAATTTCTTCATTCAACAAGCACACCATTTATCATACCATGTTGACCTGGTCTTGATGTAACTTTAACTTTACCTAGGCTTGTGTCTACAACTGCTCCTTTAGTTATAATATTACGCCTTACAAAGTGAGTATTTGCTGTATTCTCAACTACAGTCATAATTTCTGCAACTTTTACTTTATTTGTTTTAGGATCCACAACATTGATATTATTATCATTTATCAGCCTAACTTTTCCATTACCACCCTTTGTACGGATGATCTTAATTTTACGGTCACCTATCTTGGTATCTGCGGGGTCTCTTCCAAATTCCATGTTTTTTTTATTTCTGTAGGTCTTTGCACGTGCACCACTCGGTTTTCTTAATGATTTTCCTTGCCAAATTGCCATTATTTCACCTCTAAAGCTTAAACTATAATATATTTTATATTTTTATCCATGAAAATTTCAATTTATAAAAATATGATGTTGAAATTTAACATATATTCTAATTATGGATCTTCCCTAAAAAACCTTAAGGAAAAACTACATTTATAGATCCAACTATATTAATATTATTAATTTCTAATCATGAATAATTAAAATATTTTTTTAAATGTTATAAGTGTTTCATGTTTATATTAGTAAACACTTAAAAATATGTTGTTTATAAATAGAAAAAAAAAATATTAATTTAAAAAAACTTAATATAATATATATTATTAAATAAAAAAAAAGATGGACTAATATAATTCTTTAATTAAATAAAAAGAAAATAAGTTTATAACAAAATATTAGAAAAATATTTCATTTTTTTTTATAATTCTAAAATTAATTTGGTAGATATATATGGTTAAAAAAATCAAAAATAATAATAGTAAAGATGGATGGCAAGAAGTTAAAGATCCAGAAGATGAAATTTGGAGACCTGAAGCTATTGGTGAAGAAATTAGTGGAAAATATATAAGAAGAGAAGATGATGTTGGAAAGTATCATAGTACAAAATATACTTTAGATACAGAAAACGGAGAAAAAGAAGTATTTGGATCAACTGTATTGGACAATAAATTCAAGGATATACAATTAGGTTATGAAGTTAAAATAATATATATGGGTGAAAAACCAAGCACACCTCCAAGAAAGCCTTTTAAATTATTTCAAGTCTTTAAAAGACAAATCTGATAATTTTATCTGATTTACAAATTATTTAATAAAATTAGAGTATCATTTGATATATATATTTTTTTTATTATATTATAGGATAAAATTAGCATCATAGTTTTTATAGGGTGTGATCTAATACCACAAATAAGAACTTTTCAATATAATTAAAATATAATTATGAAATATATTTACATAAAAAAAAAAATTATATTTTATATCATATTGATATATTGAAGAATTTGTAAAAATTTATACATTATTTTTAAACATCCCATTAAAAAGTATGGGATTGGTTTAATAACAATTTATAAGATCTTATTGAGGATATTTTTTTTTTATATTAAATATCTTAACATATAACAAATTTAAAAAAAAAGGTAGGGTGAACTTTATGAAAATAGGTATGTCTCATGGAGCTGGCGGTGGGGTCATGCAGGGCCTCATATCAGAAATTATACTTGGAAACCTTAAAAATAAAAGTGTTAATGGGGGAATTGGACTTGAAGATCTTGATGATGGAGCTACAATACCATTAGAAGATTATGAAATTGTTGTAAGTACAGATAGCCATACAATTGATCCAATATTTTTTCCTGGAGGAGATATTGGAACCATATCCATAGCAGGTACTGTTAATGATGTTTCTGTTATGGGTGCAAAACCTCTTGCAATAACAAATGCAATGGTTATAAGTGAAGGATTTTCAGGTGAAGACTTTGAAAAGATTATCAAATCAATGGATAAAATTTGCACAGAAACAGGTGTGGCTATAATAACAGGAGATACTAAGGTAATGGAATATGATAAACTTGATAATATAATTATAACCACCACAGGAATAGGTATAGTTAAAAAAGGAGAAGTTAAAAGAGATTCTGGCCTTAAAATAGGAGATAAAATAATTCTCACAGGAAGTGTTGGAGATCATGGTATATCACTCATGTCCTATAGGGAAGGATTTGGTTTTGAAACAGACCTTAAATCGGATGTAGCACCTGTTTGGGAGATGGTTGAAGCTGCTCTTAAAGTGGGTGGTGTAAATGCCATGAAAGATCCTACAAGAGGTGGAATTGCAAATGCACTCAATGAACTTGCATCAAAATCTGGTGTGGGAATGATGTTAGAAGAGGAAAAAATTCCCTTAAAAGATGCTGTTGTAGCTGCTTCGGAAATGTTAGGAATAGACCCTTATGAAGTAGCAAATGAAGGTAAAGTTATTATGGGAGTTGAAGCAGATAATGCAGATGAAATATTAGCTGCAATTAAAAACACTAAATATGGTAAGGATGCACAGATCATAGGAGAAGTTACAAACCATTCCCATGTAATTTTAGAAACCCTACTAGGCGGCAAACGCATACTTGAAGCCCCAATTGCTGATCCAGTACCTAGAGTATGTTAATATATTAAATTTTTTTTAAAAAATAAAAGAAAAATTTTAATAGGTTATATTATCTTAGTATTTGGAATAATCATATTTAGATAAAAAAAAGAGCATTAAAAAAATAAATAAAATAAAAGTAAAACCACAATTTATAATATAATATCTGATTATAATTGGAAAAATAATATAAAATGGTATAATATAGGGAATTTACAAATAACGAGTGATAAATATGGAAAACTTCTGGGGTCGACGATTTGCAGCTTTACTAGTAGACATGGTTATAATAACACTTTTATTATGGATAACAAGCCATTTAATATTTATTTTAGCGGCGGTACTTGGAATTTACACTTTTTTAAATTATTGGGTTTTTATAGGGGCAATTTTAATAATAGCCTATTTCACATATATTGAAGGCACAATCTCTACAACACTGGGTAAAATATTATTTAAATTAAAAGTAAAAACAAAAAATGGAAATATGGATTATAAAACAGCTTTTATCAGAAACCTATCTAAAATATTATGGCTTCCCCTAATTATTGATATAATACTTGGCTTTATATTTGTGGATTCAAAGGACAGAATTCTTAACCAAATTTCAGAAACATTTATTGTAGATACTAAAAAAAAGGACTAAAAAAAAGGATCTTAAAAAAACATCCAAAAATATATATATTTTTATATACTTTTTTTGGTGGGGATATATAATTCTCTATTTTTCTATTTTCTCCCTTTTTTTATCATTTTTTAGTTAATATTGATGTGAAAATTCCCATGGCACTTAATATAGCTATAGCAACTAATGAAATTCGAAGGCTTAAGATTAATTCAGGATAATTTGAAGGAACAATTTCCACATTTCCCATAACAATGGAAATAATTAACATTACTATACCAGTTCCAAATATCTGACCCATAGACCTTATATCACTTAATATGGCACTTGCAACCCCAAAATGTTTTTTACTTACAGAACCAATTACTAATTTAGTATTAGACGAATAAAATAAACCAATACCTGCTCCAAAAATAATAAGAGACAATATTCCTAGAGAATTAGCATTTTCAACATTAATTAATGTCATAAGAGCTATTCCTATGGTTGTTAATATCATACCAATTGTTGATACATTTCCAGGATCAATTTTATCAGATAACTTTCCTGCAAAAGGAGATACTAAAACCATTACAATAGATTGAATAGAAACTATTAACCCTGCTGTAATAGGACTATAACCCTTTAAATATTGTAAATAAAGACTTAAAATAAGTCCTATTGGTACAAATGCACCATAATTTATAAATGCAGTTATATTTCCAAGGGTGAAAATTCTATTATTAAATATATTTAAATCTATTAATGGATAAGTAACTCTTTTTTCAACTAGATAGAATATTGAAAGTCCTATTATCCCACCAATCACTAAAAATACACTGTAATTTTTAGTAAAATCAGAAAATCCATAAATTATTGATATTATTGATATGCCCAATATAAATGATCCTAAAATATCTAATTTTTCCCCTTTAGATTCTATCCATTCATATTTAAATCTTATAATGGCAAAAGTTGCTGCAAGCCCTATAAATGTATCTAAATAAAATAATGCTTTCCATCCTACTATTTCAGTAATTATACCTCCAAGTATAGGTCCAAATACTAATCCTACAAAAACACTCATTGATGTAATCCCAAATGCTTTACCTCTTTCATTTATATGAAATACAGAGGATATCATGGCATTTAAGTTAGCAAATATCATTGCATTTCCTATAGCTTGAAATATTCTGACAAATAAGAACATTTCTCCAGACTGAAAATGCAGATATTAATGAACTTATTGTGAAAATAATTAATCCATATTGAAAGATACGTTTACGCCCATATATCTCCCATCCTACCAAAAGGGATGTAAAGTATAGCATTTACAAGTAAATAAATTGTTGATACCCAAGTTATAAATACAGCAGATAAATCAAATTCCACAGCTAAAGTAGGTAATGCCAGGTTAATAGATGCTCTAACAAAAGGTGTAAGAAAGGATACTAATATTCCTATAATTAATACATCTCTTTTTAATTTACCATCCATAAAAACACCATCATCCCAACAATTTTATTCACAAATTTTCTTGTAAATTAGTATATACTAATAGTTTATGTTAAACCACTAAAAATTTAGACCATACACTATTTTAATGATATCTACTATTTTTTAAAGACTTTTCAGGATATAAAACTATTTCCTTAATTAAATTAATTTTACCTATAAAATTAAATTATATCATTTTATTTTATAAAAATTTCCAACAAACATCTAGGTAAGTTATAAAAAAAAAATTTCCATACATGCTCTAAAAAAATATATTTTAAAAAAAAATTTTTTTATTTTAATATAATTTTAAAATTCTCATATCTCAAAGAAAAATATTATAATTTATTTAAATGGATAAATGTGCCATCTGCAATTTTAGTAAGTTTACCGCCTAGTTTAGGGATATTTTCATTGTTTGTTGTTATAACTACTGTTAAATTTTCTGTTCTATTTAATTCATGAAGAGTTTTTATTAATTTTTCACTTTCGGATGTATGAAGATCTCCTGTAGGTTCATCAGCAAGTATAATTGAATGATTATTTACCATAGCACGTGCTAAACAAACTTTTTGCCAGTCTTCTGTGGACATTTCATTTGGAAGTTTCATATAATCATGGAAATCTACTTTTTCCAATAATTTCCTTGCAAGTTCTTTATCTGTATGAATCATTGGGAGTGTAACATTTTCAATGGCATTTAATGTATGTATAAGGTTTGAACCTTGGAATAAAAATCCGATCTCCTCTCTTATTATAATATTTCTCTTTTTTTGAGGAAGTTCTGCACTGTTTTTACCTTTTATCCATACATTTCCCATGGTAGGTAATTCTAATAATCCCATTACTCTAATTAATGTGGATTTACCCGAACCAGATGGTCCATATATTATATTAAAAGAACCTTCTTCAATTGTATAATCTATATTAGCTAAAGAATGGATAACATGTTCTCCATTATTATATATTTTCCATATATCTTCAAGCACCATAATATTATCATTATCCATTATTCAATGCCTCCGAAACAGGTTCTTCAGATGCAAACCAAGCAGGAAACAATCCTAAAAGCATACTTAACATTGTAGTAATTGTAATAGCTGTTACAATTAACCATAATGGAATTAGTATAGATATGGGAATTCCAATAATATTTGATAATAATGATAATCCTACTACACCAACTATAACACCTGCAATTGATCCTAATAAACCTAAAAGACAAGCTTCTAATGATAAACTTATAATAAGCTGTTTTTTAGAAAAACCAAGTGTTTTTAATATTCCAATTTCTCTTTTTCTTTCATTTAAATTAAAACTCATTGTATTTATAATATCTATAATCCCAACTAAAAATGCAATACTTGCAATACCATCTAAAATATAAATAAGATTATTAAGCAATGCCTGAATGTAAGTTACAACTATAGAATGAGTTATATCTGTTCCAAATAGTGAATTTAGTTCATTAGTAATGGATGTAATAACTGTTTGAGAACTACTTTCATTGGTAAATGAACTGGCTTGTGTGAGAAAAGTGTTTAAACCCAATCCTGAACTAACTAAAAACAATAAAATAACAACTCCTACAGTTATTCTTAAAATAGCAAAGCTATTTCTTAACTTATTTCTACTAAGATTTTTTAAGGATAGTGTGTAGATATTAATATACTATAATATTGTATTATCTTTTATTAAAATTTATTCCCCAAAAAAGAACTAAAAATAAATAACTTTTTTAAGTAAAATCTAACATCATAGTAAATATTAGTTTATTGGAGTTAAGCAATTATGAATAAAAAAGATTTAAAAACAACCAGGTTCATGGGAGCATCAACAAAACAGGGCTATGAAATTGCTGAAAAAAGCAGGGAAATAGTTAGATCCCTTATAGCTGATAAAACTAAAGATTTGTCCAATGAAGAAAGGTTAATAGTTGAACGTATTGTACATTCAACAGCAGATCCAGGATATGCTGATATTACAAAAATGAGCAAGGATTTTGTTAAAGTCAGTATGAACTCCATAAAAAATAAAAAAGATGTTTTAACAGATATTAACATGGTTAAAACAGGGATAAATAAATATCATGGTGAAGTTAATTGTTATATTAAAGATGAAAGAACTGTTACACTTGCAAAAAAATATAATATAACACGTGCAGCTGCTGCAATAAGGGTTGCTGCAGAAAATGATTTTAATGGAATAGCAGTAGTTGGAAACGCTCCAACAGCATTGTTAGAAATATTAAATTTATTTAATAAAGGACAGATTAATATAAGTTCAGTTATTGGTGTTCCTGTAGGTTTTGTAGGTGCTAGTGAATCAAAAAAAGCACTTGAAAAAACAGAAATTCCTTACCTACTAACTGAAGGTCCTAAAGGAGGAACTCCTATTGCTGTAGCAGCTGTTAACTCTCTTATTAATCTTAAAAAGGAGTAAATATAATGAAATCTGAACAATTATTTAATGAATCTAAAAAATTTTTACCAGGCGGTGTTGATTCTCCTGTAAGGGCCTATAAACCCTATCCTTTCTTTGCAGAGAAAGCTAAAGGATCTAAAATAATAGATGTAGATGGAAAAACTTATATAGATTATTGTCTTGCATATGGACCAATGATACTTGGCCATGCAAACCCAAATATAATGGAAGAAGTAATATTACAACTTAAAAATGGCTCTGCATATGGTGTGCCAACAGAAAAAGAAATTGAACTTGCAAAAACAGTTATTAAAAAGGTTCCATGTGCAGATATGGTACGTTTTGTGAATTCAGGAACAGAAGCTACAATGAGTGCTATTCGACTTGCAAGAGCAGCTACCAATAAAGATAAAATAGTGAAATTTGAAGGATCATATCATGGTGCACATGATTATGTTCTTGTAAAATCTGGTTCTGGAGCAGTGGGTTTACCAGATTCTCCAGGAGTTCCAGAAGAAACCACTAAAAATACAATTTTAGTTCCATTTAATAATGAAAATATACTCCTGGATCTTATAAAAGATCATGGTAATTCAATTGCAGCCATAATAGTTGAACCTATTATGGGTAATATTGGATTTATACCACCAAAAAAAGATTATCTGAAATTTTTAAGAAAAATAACATCTGAAAATAATATAATATTAATTTTTGACGAGGTTATTACAGGTTTCAGAATTGCAGAAGGAGGAGCACAAGAATATTTTAATGTAACACCTGATCTTGTTACATTTGGTAAGATACTTGGCGGAGGATTTCCAATAGGTGCACTTGCAGGTAAAAAAGAATTAATGGAAATGTTAGCTCCTTCAGGAAATGTTTATCAAGCAGGAACATTTAATGGTAATCCTATTTCTGTTACTGCAGGTTTAGCAACATTAAAACAGCTTAATCATAATTTCTATTCTGAAATGAATTTAAAAGGTGAAAAGCTAAGAAAAGGAATAAATGATATATTAGATGAAAATAATCTAAACTACCAAGCTGTGGGTTTAAGCTCCATGTTCCAAATATATTTCACTGAAAAGGATGTTTGGAACTATGAAGATGCAAAAACCGCACAAATAGATAAATTCACACATTACTTCCACTCACTCCTTAATAATGGTATTTTTATACCACCCTCTCAGTTTGAGTGCTGTTTCCTATCAATCATGCATAATGATAATGATATCCAAAACACCCTGGAAATAATAGATAAAGAAATGAAAAAATATTAAACATCTATAAAAAAAAAGAAGTTATTATATAAAAAAAAAATATCTCTCCATTTTTTTTTATTATTAATATTCCCATCCTACCTAATTATTATATTACAAAGGATAATATAGGCTAGATTATAATAAAACTAAAATATTAACTAATAAAATATAATTTAATTGGAGATTATATATAAAAATCTTAATAGGAAAATAGGAACTTTTCTTTTTATTTTTTTTAACCTACACATTATAAATATAAAATTCATATTTAAACCCTAATAAAATAGATTCATTAATAAAAATATAATTTAAAGTAGTGTATTAATAAAACCTGGGAGTTCAAGTGGTTTAAGATGAAGATTGTAGCAGGTTTAGGTAAAAATCAGAAGGTTATTAAAGCAATTGAAAATGTAGATTTTGAAGTTATACAAACAAAATCAGAAGAAGAACTTGTTAAACTACTTTTTAATGGCCATGCAGACGCAGCAATCAGAGGATCACTAAGTGCATCTAAAATATTAGTTCAATTAAAAGAAAAATATCCTAATATTGCAAGAGCTTCTTTTATAGATTTAAAAGGACATAAATTTCTTTTAGCACCTGTTGGTATAGATGAAGGTGATAAATTAAAACAAAAACTATACATTGCAAAGGAAGGATCCCAATTTTTAACATCAATTGGTATAAAACCCAAATTAGGAATATTATCAGGTGGAAGATCCCAAGATTATGGTAGAAGCACCAAAGTAGATGATTCATTAAACCAGGGAAAACTTTTAACTTCATTAATCCAAAAACAATCCATTAATACTAAACATTACCACATACTAATTGAAGATGCAATTAAAGAAGGTTCAAATTTAATTATTGCAACAGATGGAATATGTGGAAATCTAATATTTAGAACCCTAATCCATTTAGGAAATGCCACAAGTCATGGTGCAATAACATTAGGAATGAAAGAAATATTTATAGATACATCACGCTCACAAAATATTCAGGGATATGAAAATGCCCTTAAATTTGCATATTATCTTGCAAATCTAAAAAAAAAAAATTTAACTCTAATAAAATAAAGAGATAATATTCTGATAATCTATAAAAAAAGAAATAATTCTTATATCCCACATCTCCTATAAACTTTTATATTACATTTTACAATTAATTCAGT
>JAQVTJ010000127.1 GCA_028700095.1 Methanobacterium sp.
TGATATTTATATGTAAAAATGTTTTAATCTTTTTTACATTCTTTTATATCTAAAATATATATATATGAAAAAAATCAAGTATATAAAGCCCTGGTAGTGTAGCGGATATCACGTAGGATTGCGGATTCTATTACCCGGGTTCGAGTCCCGGTCAGGGCATGACCTAATTTTGTTATATGGAGATATATTTTAAGATAAAAAATAAAAAAAATAATATGTTTAGATTTTTATCTATGGCCAGTGAAATTTTAAGAAAATTTACAACTTGAATTTAAACCTCTTTTTATATATCTAAAATCTGAATTTTTATTTATTATAATACTTCTTTTCCATTTTTCATTTGTTTGTGGATAATCTTCCCTGTAATGTGATCCTCTGCTTTCACGTCTTAAAATTGCAGATTCTGTTATTAACGATGCAACTGTTAACATGTTGTTTATTTCAAGTGCATCTAATAGATTTTTATTATAGTTTTTACTGTGTGGCACATTCATATTTAAAGTGTTTTTATGTAGTTCTTCAATTTTTTGTAGTGCTTTTTTGAGATTATTTTCATTTCTGATTATTGCAACATTTTCCCACATTGTTTCCATGAGGGATGTTTTAATTTCATGGGGATATATATCTCCATCTTTAAAGATATTTAGAATTCTATCTTTTTCTTGTTCTACTTGGTGTTTGTTATAACTATATTCTGATGAAAGAGCATTTTTTGCAGCTGCTTCTCCTGCTCTTTTACCAAATACTTGTGTATCTGCTAATGCATTTCCACCTAATCTGTTAGCACCATGTATTCCTCCTGTAACTTCACCTGCTGCATAAAGATTAGTTATTGTTGTTTCACAGTTGGGTTTGATTCTAATACCGCCCATTACATGGTGTGCGGTTGGTGCTACTTCCATTGGCATTTTTCTAATATCAATTCCAATATCCATAAACTGGAATAACATTGTTTCTAATTTATCTTCAATAGTTTTATTTGGAAGATGTGTTACATCTAAATAAACACCACCATTATCTGTTCCTCTTCCTTTTCTAATTTCATTATATATTGCACGTGCAACAACATCACGTGTAGCAAGTTCTTCTCTTTCATCATAATTTTTCATGAAACGTTCCATTTTTATATTGAAAAGTTTCCCACCTTCACCACGTACTGCTTCTGTTATTAAAACCCCTCTTCTTGATGGTGGATATAACATTCCTGTGGGATGGAATTGGATCTGTTCCATATCAAGTAAATCAGCACCAGCATTATATGCTAAACTATAACCATCCCCTGTTTTTTGGATTGCATTTGATGTAACTGGATATAACCATCCTGCACCTCCACTTGCAATTATTGTGGATTTCGATTTAAAAATAATTATCTGAGAATTTCTAAGGGATATTCCAATTGCCCCAATTACTTTCTTATTTTCATTATCCATTAAAAGGGATGTTATCATTAATTCATCATAAGTGTCTATTTTTTGTTTAATTACTTCTTCTTTAAGAGCCATCATCATTTCATGGCCTGTTCTATCCCCTTGAAAACATGTTCTTTTGAATTTTTGCCCTCCGAAAGCTCGTTGGTTTAATTTTCCAGATTCTTGTCTGTCAAATATAGCACCAAAATTTTCAAGTTCCGTTAATCTGTCTTTAGATTCATTAACAAGTATTCTAACCAGTTCTATATCATTTAAATATGCCCCACCTTTCATTGTATCTTTAAAATGAGAATCTACACTATCTTCAATATCAACATATCCAAAAGCAGCATTATATCCTCCTTCAGCAAGTGTTGTGCATCCTGATTTAAATGTCAAACCTTTTGAAACTATTATAACATCTAAATTATATTTCCGTGCTTCTATAGCTGCCCTGCATCCTGCACCACCAGATCCTATAACTAGAACATCACATTCATATATTTCTTTTTCCATGATAAGGAATTATACATATTAATATTTATTATTATAGTCCAGTGGAAATTAAAGTTAAAGATAATAATATTATAAAAGAGATATAAAAAAAGGATCAATACTTAAAAAAAAAGAATCTATTTATATTTAATATTATTCCATGTTATATTAAATAATTAATCCTTATTTGGGGGTTTTTGTTGAAAAGAAAAGAAATAATAAAACTTGCAAGAAAAGATTTTGAAAAAGCATGGGTTGAAACATCTAAAACCTTGAAAATCCCCCATCATGATAATGAATATCCTAGATTACATCTTAAAACAGGAAAATCTCATATGTTATATAATACAATATGGGAACTTAGACAAACATATCTAAATTTAGGGTTTAATGAAACAGTAAATCCTGTTTTTGTAGATGAAGAGGATATATATAAACAATTCGGACCTGAAGCACCTGCAGTTCTTGATCGTTGTTTTTATCTTGCAGGACTTCCAAGGCCGGATATTGGTATAGGAATGGATAAAATTGAAGCCATTGAAGAGATTGGTGTTCAACTTAATGAAGAAAAAATTCAGTCATTAAAAGATATTTTTCGAAGCTATAAAAAAGGAGATGAAAGTGGAGATGACCTAGTTTACTCTGTTTCCAATGCATTAGAAGTTGAAAATTCTTTAGGTCTTAAAATACTTGAAAATATTTTCCCAGAACTCCGTGAACTACAACCTATTGCAAATAGAACCACATTAAGATCCCATATGACATCAGGATGGTTTTTAACCCTTCAATCATTACATAACAGAGATAAGCTTCCAATAAAACTTTTTTCAATAGACAGATGTTTTAGAAGAGAACAAAAAGAAGATGCAAGTCATCTTATGACCTATTATTCAGCATCATGTGTATGGGCAGATAATGAAGTGGATATAGATATGGGTATGGCTGTTTCAGAAAGTATATTGGAACATTTTGGATTTCAAAAATTTAAATATATGGCAGATGAGAAAAAATCTAAATATTATATTCCAGGTACACAAACTGAAGTTTATGGTTACCATCCTAAATTAAAAGAATGGGTTGAAGTTGCAACATTTGGAATTTATTCCCCAATTGCTTTATCACAGTATGGTATAGATAAACAAGTAATGAACCTAGGAATGGGTGCTGAAAGAATATCCATGATACTTCACAACCAACCAGATGTGCGTGAAATGGTTTATCCCCAAACATATGGAAAATGGTTTTTATCAGACAGAACACTTGCAACAATGTTACATATTAACTATTATCCATTTACAGATGAAGGAAAAAATTTAATGCACCAATTACTTGCCAAAGCAAAAACTAATGGAAATACACCTTCACCATGCCAGTTCAATGTATTTGAAGGAGAATTTTTTGGTAAAAATATAAAAGTTACATTAATAGAACCAGAAGAAGGTAATAAACTTCTTGGTCCTGCAGCTTGGAATATCATATACATATATGATGGTAATATTATTGGTGTGCCTGAAAAAGATATAAAAGATGAACTTTCCTTAAAAGCCTTAGAAAACGGAATTTCAACAGGTATAAGTTATATAGATGGTGTTTCTGCATATACTGCCTATAAAATTGAGGAAATGATTTTTAGCAATGCCCAGTATATAAATATTAGGAAAACATTATCAAAATCAGTTTCTGATATAAATTTAAAGCTAGATAAAATAGCATTAAACTATATAACAGGCAATAATAAAGTTATAGATATTAGAGGACCTTTATTCTGCACTATAAATTGTGAAATATTAGAATAAAAATATCAAAAAGATTTAATAAATTCTTTTTGTTTAGATTAATATTTTTTTTTTACAAAAAGATTATTTTGTAAGGAATATAATATAGAAGTTTATGTTCTAAATTTTACAGATATTTGTATAAATAAAAATTCTAAGATCTATTAATAAAAAGATAGACAGATCTAAAATTATAAATAAATGTGATTCAATGGAAATAAAAGGAATTATCAGCTCAGGAATGGGTAAAGGCACATATTTTATGTCTCAAAAATTTTATATTAACCAATTTATTGAAAAATTAGGTTTCAAACCATTTATTGGAACTTTAAATATAAAAATTGAACCAAAAGAAATTGCTCGTATAATAGAAATACCCAATAATAAATTTGGTATAATACATGGAGAAGGTAAATTTGGAGATGTTAAGTTTGTTAAAGCTATTTTAAATAATATAGTAGAGGGAGCTATTGTATTTCCTGCAAAAACAAAACATACAGAGGATGTTATAGAATTTATTTCACATAAAAATCTTAGAAAATATTTAAATCTTAAAGATGGAAAACAGGTTTCTGTTAAAATATGAAAAATTTTTATATTGAAAAAAAAAGAGTTTAAAAGTGATTATCTATGGTAAAAAAAGCATTAGAAGCCCTAAAAAATGGTGAAATTGTATTGGTATTTGACAGTGATAACAGGGAACGTGAAACTGATATGATAGTTGCAGCAGAATTCATGACACCACAGCATATGATCCAAATAAGAAATGATGCTGGGGGGCTTTTCTGTGTGCCTCTTTCATCTGAAAATTCAGATCTATTAGGAGTACCATTTATGACTGATATAATGGAAATTACAAGTTCACAATATCCTGTGTTAGAAGAGCTTAGTCCAAATGATATTCCATATGATGAAAAATCAGCATTTTCAATTACAGTGAATCATAGGAAAACATTCACTGGTATAACTGACAATGACAGAGCATTTACAATTAAAGAACTTGCATTATT
>JAQVTJ010000128.1 GCA_028700095.1 Methanobacterium sp.
CGGAGGAATTGAACGCGCTATTTTTTCAATTATATCAAACTGATTACTATAAAAAGGCGAATAAACATCAATACTAGATTCAGGTTGCATATGTAACCCAAAAAAAACAAAAGGACTTTGGGGAGGTTGTTTTATTAACCATTTTTTAGGAAGTGTTAATAAATTCATTCTTTTCCTAAAATACTGCTTAAATATAAATGCAAAATCATACCCCGCATATTTATTAAAATTATTGAATAACATTGTTTTAAATACACAAAAACCCGCAAGTAATTGCTTAGGAAATCGCTGAATCACCTCTTTAATATTGTATGCCGAAATATATGCAAGCGTTTTGACCTGTTTGTTTTCAAAATCAGATAGTGATTTTTCTGCCAAAGAACACAAAGACCTTTCTTCTCTTTCCTGTAAAAGCACCATCTCATTGGGAATAACACCAAGACTTAGTGCAATATAACCAGAAGGAAGAGTACTGAAATTCAAGGAAAACCATGGAATACTTTCTGCTTTTGCAATTGCACAACCAATAGCTGAATGCATAGCATCATGTCCTCCTATAACAACTGAAGGCAGAATTTCCTTATATAAACATTTGAATTTATTCGCAAGGTAAGATGCATAAGCTATTCCTTCAGAATATTTTAGTTTACTAACAACTCGATCACTCATTATCATATTATGAATTGTTAATACATCCTTTTGTTGTTCTAAAAAGCTAAGGTATTCAATGTCTTTTAAATTAGGTTCTTTCACTTTCCCTTCACTTAAACAATATATATCTGTAGACAGTATACCATTTTTCAAAAGCAATTTTACATCCCTTTTTGATAAAACGATAAAGGAAAACTTATAATTATTTTTTTTCTTCACTTCAGATAAAAGACTCACAAATTTGGATGATGCACAACCATTAAATAAAATATGAAAAACTTTCATTTAATATCCCTTCTTAAAGTTAATATTTTTTGGCGAAATCAAATATTGTTGATTGGTAACTACAATAGCAAATGCTATGGGCAAATATAGGACTATAGAATTATAAAGCGTAGGCAATGTCATCCCATATATAAAATAAGCAAAAGTCAAGCAACACCATAAAATCTTACCTGATATACCACGACTTAAAAGACTTTTCCGAAAAAGATGTAAAGCCATAATAAACAAAAAAACGCATAAAAATAATCCTGGAAAACCATTAGCAGCAGCATAGTAAAGAAAAGAATTGTGTGGATTTGATTTCCCTTCTTTTCCACTTTTAATATCTTCTTTACAAGATTCCTTGTAATGATATCCCTCTGTCTTTATAACTGCTTCATAAAACCCTCCAGAACCAACTCCAAACAATGGATGATGCAACAAAATCTCAGAAACAGTAACAAAATATTGCGCACGTGATTCAACAGATCTTTTACTGTTAATAAATTTATTATTAATAAAAGAATTAACACTCTGAACATATTGCCTGATCGGTCTAAAATTAGAAATTAAAAAAGAAAGAAGAAAGATTAATATTACAATAGATGATTTTCGTGAGCCATGCCCAAATAGTAACTGAAGTAAAATAAAAACCCATGCGACCAATCCGGAACAAGCCATTAAAATAGATAACTTAGAATAACTAATTGATGCCGCAAATAGACCAACAACGCATACCAATATAGCAACAACAACATCAATCCAACTTTTTCGCTCTAACATAAGCCAAGCACTAAGAACAACTGAAAGCCCCAATATTCCACCTGGACCATTTTGCCCAAGCAAGAAAAACAACCCATCAATTTCTCTGAATCTAATAACGTAAGAATAATAAATATTTATTAAACCAGCAATAGCTACCCCTAGAAGAAACGTCCTTAAAACAAAGGTTGGACCATGTTTTTTCGTCCAATAAATAAGAACTAAAAAATATGCAGCTAAAAAAAATAACCGTCCAGACTCGCCAATCTCTCTCAACTGCTGAACATTTATAACATTTGACACAATGCCAAAACATCCTAACCCTATAATAATACAAAAAACTATACTAGAACCATCATGCTTCCCAATTGTCACACGGCCACCTCTGATAACAAGTAAAAATACCAAGTAAATCAAAAATAATAATTCGTACAAAAAAAGACCATGCACTACCTGTATAGGAGTAAACCAAATTGGCATAGCTTCTAAAAGTAC
Organism: Methanobacterium sp.; assembly: GCA_028700095.1. GTDB lineage: Archaea > Methanobacteriota > Methanobacteria > Methanobacteriales > Methanobacteriaceae > Methanobacterium_B. The sequence continues at coordinate 2,173 of JAQVTJ010000128.1, forward strand.
AACAGGTAAACTCCAATTCCACCCATTGATAAAAAGGATGGCAAAAGCCAAAAATTTATCGATTTTTTGTACCATCAAAAGTTCCCCTGTATATACTCTTTACCTAAAAAATATTTTTTAGCTTCAACCTTAAAATATCACTTGTTTTTTGTCTCTCCAAAGGAACCATAACAAACCATGGAAGAATAACACTTATTAAAGCAACACAACTTGTGAACAACCAAGGAGTAATGTAATTGTTATAACTGCAAAAAACAAGAAAAAAAAGGATTCCACTCCCAACAATAAATAATAAAAATGCTCTTTTATCATAAGCAATATAATGACTTCTTTGAGAAGTAATATACATTACTACATTTTTTGCAAAAAAAGAAATGATCCAAGCAATTCCTGCAGCTATAATTCCAAACCTTTTAGTGAAAATCATTAGCATAATAAAATTAATGCTTACACATATAAAAGAACTTATTGATATTAAATAAGTTCTTTTAGCGATCTGATTACCTATCTCTAAATTGTTTGCACATCCACTTAACATGGAACCAATTGCAAATAAAGGAAAATAATATTGTACAACACTATAAGCAGAGGGTGTAAAAACCTTAAGCAGTGGTCCAATAAATGCTGAAAAACAAAAAACGCTAAATATACCTCCTGCAATAAATAATCTCATTGATCTTACATAAAATTGTTCGGAATTTTCTCTTTCAATATAAGACATAGCAAGTGGCTGCCATGCTAATTGAAAAGAAACATTAAAAAAACCAATAACACTTGCAAGCTTCATACAAACAGCTAAAATTGCATTTTCTGAAGGCCCTGCTGTATCAAAAATAAAAAATCGACATAAATACGCTGAACCAAAGGCCATCCACCATCCGGGTATTAATGGAAAAGAATAATGCATGAGTTCTTTAAACGCCTTGATATCAAAACACAATTTTAGGTCTTTGCAAAGACCTAAGCTTAAAAGCAACAAACCAATAAATTTTCCAAGTAACAATCCTAAAAGCACACCAACAATACCTAACTTTATACCAACAACAAAGAAAATGCTAAATAAACATGCCAATAAGCAATTCGAAAGAGCGCCAATGGCAAACCATTTCTTCCACCTAAGCATTCGTACTTGTAAAAGCATGATCTCATACGTAAGTGTCACAGGAATAGACATGCACATCAAAACCCATACTCCAACATTATCTTTAAAAGATGGAAGAAAACTAACTTCAAGTTTTCCAAGAAAACCCATGATTAAAAATATTACAGGAAGCACTATTCCTCCAATAAGCCTACTAACAACAATTGTACCAGCAAATCTCTCTCCTTTTTTTGCTGCTTTATATTGATAATATAGCCTAGAAAATCCTACAACAAATTGAAGATCAACCAATACACAAAAAACACTACTGACAATAAGAATGATATCAAGCTGGCCATATTCATTTTGGCTTAAAACACGAGTATAAATAGGTATCATTATAATACCTATAGCCCGTTGAAGAAAATTTAACAGCCCATAAAAAACAAAATCATTGGAAAGAGTTTTCATACTCATTATTATTGCAACCCCATTGTTTTTAAATATTGTTCTCCTATTTCTTCCAACCTAAAGTCATGAGCTCTTTGATGTAAATCTTTTTTTTCTTTTTCTTGTAAAGTAGCAAGAATTGCATCGCTTAATGCTTTTTCATCACAAGCAGGAACAATCCTTCCCCATTTCCCATATTCCAGTAGTTCTTCAGATGACCCACCACCGTTTGTTGCAACAATTGGAACATTCAATACCATTGCTTCTGTCAATGTATTACCACACCCCTCATACAAAGAAGATGAAACATAAACCGCACAACGAGCAATATATGCATGAGGATTAATAAAAAACCCCGGCAAATCAACTTCTTTGTCCAAGTTTAGTATTGAAATACTTCTCTCTAATTTTTCTTTTTCAGGACCTTGTCCAAGTATAATCAATTTAGCTTTAATTTTTTTTCTTAACAAATAAAAAGCTTTTATTAAAGTCATATAATTTTTTCGAAATGTCAATGATCCTATACTTAAAATTATAGGGGTTTTCTCTTTAAACCACTTATGGAAAATTGACTCTCTAGATCTTTTAAGCACCCCTAAAATATCAACTGGATTATATATAGTAGTAATTCTTTCTTTTGGAATATTAAATTTTTCCACCAAATCTTTTTTTACTGATTCGCTTACTGCAATCAATGGAATTGCACTTTTAGAAACTACCCTATAAAAAAAACTGTTTAATAAAAACATAAACTTGCTGGACGCTTTCATCTCAGCTTGCTTACTCTCAGGGATTGCTATCCTTAAAAACAATTTAACCTTAGTTTTTGAAAAAAAATTTGCTGCAAAAGATATCATGTTTACATTAGTTAATGTTGATAAAACTATATTTGGTTTATGCTTATTTAAATACGAAATAAATCGAAACAAAGACAAAATGTTTTTTTTTGCATTTAACGAAACAAGTTTT
>JAQVTJ010000026.1 GCA_028700095.1 Methanobacterium sp.
TAAAAGAATCTGGCTATCCAGATATGAAAGTTATTGATGCTGCTGGGAGAGTAACATATTTAGAGTCTAAAGTTGTCAGCAAGAACTGGAAGAACGGTCTTCGTTCTTTTTTAGGCTCTAATTGTTTAGGTATTATTTCACCAATTGCTAATGCATCTTTTGCAAGTAAACAACCTATTAAAGGTAGCATAGCAATGGTTTCCCAGTCAGGTGCTATGATGACTGCAATCCTTGATTAGTCAATATCAAGAGGTATTGGATTTTCTAATTTTGTGTCATTAGGAAATAAGGCTGATCTTGATGAAGTTGATTTCATTGAAGAATTTGCAGAAGATCCCAATACAAAGATTATATTAGCATATATTGAAAGTGTAGGGGATGGGGATAAATTTTTAAAAATTATTCCTGAAGTCACTAAGAAAAAACCAGTAATTATTATTAAATCAGGAACATCTGAAGCAGGTTCAAGAGCAGCATCCAGTCATACAGGTGCACTCGCTGGGAACGATATAGCATTTGATTTAGCATTTGAAAAAACTGGAGTAATTCGTGCAAGAACTATGACAGATTTATTCAATTTAGCTGCGATTTTTAATAAAGCAAAATTACCTTTAGGCAAAAACTTTGCAATAGTTACAAATGCAGGTGGTCCTGGTATCTTAACAACTGATGGGTTTGAAAATTATGGTTTAGGTTTAACTAAATTTTCAAAAGAAACAACCAATTTACTTAGAGAGAAACTTCCCCATGAAGCAACAGTATATAATCCTGTTGATATTATTGGAGATGCCCCACCAGAACGATACAAAACAGCATTAGAAATAGTTTTCCAGGAGCCAAATGAAATTTGTGCTGGAACCCTTGTTTTAGTGACTCCACAATCACAAACAAATCCCTCCAAGGTTGCAGAGGTTTTAAAGGAAATTCAAGAAAAATATCCTGAAAAACTGATTGTTGCAGTATTTATGGGTGGGATTTCAATGGTAGAGCCCATTAAAATTTTACATGATTCATCCATTCCATGTTATGAGTTCCCTGAACTTGCAATTGAATCCATGAAGTATATGACAGTTTATGCAAATTTACGAAAAACCCCTGATATTCCAGACAAAAAAGCAGTTGCTAAGACATCAATTAATAAAGAAAGAGTCAAGGAAATTCTAAAAAAATTGAGATCAGATGGAAGAAATGTGTTACATTCTTCTGAAACCAGTGAAATTTTCAGTATTTACGGCATTAAAAGTCCAAAAACATTCCTTGCAAAGTCATCTTCACAAACAGAAGAACTAGATGAAAAAGTGGGTTATCCTCTTGTAATGAAGGTAGTATCACCAGACATAATACACAAGAGCGATATTGGTGGTGTAATACTGGGAATAAAGGATAAATATGAAGCTAAAAAGGCTTATAGTAAAATTAATAGTAATACAGAGAAATATGGACCACTAAATACAAGAATATTAGGTGTTGAAATCCAAGAAATGATAAATACTAAAAAACACGAGAAAAATAATGAATTAATTATAGGTATGAGCAGAGATCCTCAATGGGGTCCGTTACTTATGGTTGGAACTGGGGGAATATATACCAATTTTATTAAGGATGTTGCATTTGATCTATCTTATAATTATGGAATTAAAGATGCACAGAAACTTAATGAAAACTAAAATATATAAAATATTAAAAGGTGTAAGAGGCGAACCTTCCTCTGATTTAGGTGCAGTTTATTATGTTTTAATCCAATTATCCCAATTATTTATTGATTTCCCTGAGATAGTTGAACTTGATATTAATCCATTACTACTCTTTGAAAAAACTGCCAATCATGATGGTTATAGTGCTGTAGATATTAAAATGACAATTAAATCATTGAAAATTGAACACTAAAACAGAATATTTAGAGAGAGTATTATTGAATATTAAAAAAAATATTTAAATAAACAAAATTATGTTATAGAATAAGGCTAAGCACATACCCCAAAAAAAAGGTTTTTAATATAATATCCTTTTTGCTTAAAGCATATTAAAAGTAATGAAAATATTAGTATCATCATAAAAACCCCTATTAATTTAAAAACTTCAAAAAACAAAATTAAATTAAAAAGAAAAAGGTTAATTTGAAATGTCAAAGAAAAATAAATCAATTTATATAATGTCTACAAAAAAGGGATCTGGAAAAACAGCCACAGTAATCGGTTTATATAAAAATATTGAGGAATACAAGAAAAATCCAGGATATTTCAAACCGATAGGTGATCCATTTAATGATGTAATTACAAAGACCGAAAAATATGTGAATATCATTCATAAGGTGTTAAAAAGAAAATACTCTAAGGATGAAATCAGTCCGATTTTCATTTCTCCAACCAGCTTTTTAGATGAAATTCCATTAGAAGAAGTTGATGATATTAAAACCCATATTAAAAACACATTTAAAATATCTCTGATGAAACAGATGTTGTTTTAGTTCAAGGTAACCATTTTTATCAACAAATGAGTTCAATAGGTCTAAATGATACTGAATTAGCAAAAATCTTAGGATCCGAAGTTGTTTTAATTTCAAGATGTGATAATGACACAGATCTTGATATGGTGTTATATGCTGCAGAGAAAATAAATAATGAAAACTTGGTTCTTAAGGGAGTTATTTTTTCTAATGTATCAGATCTTCAAAGGGTAAAAATAAAGGAAAAATACTTAAAAATCTTAGCAAAAAAACAAATAGAATTATTGGGAACCATTCCAAAATCACGATTACTTAACACACCAACCATCACAGAAGTAATAGATGCCACACAAGGAAAACTTTTGACTGGAGATATTAATACAATAAAGAATAATCATATTAAAAAATTCATTATTGGGGCAATGCAATCCACAGATGCACTTGCATATATGAGAAAAGGTCAAAATTTAGGAGTTATAACTGGTGGAGATAGAAGTGATATTATTGTAACAGCAGTTGAAGTAGGTGTTTCTTTAATAGTATTAACTGGTAATCTCATGCCAGATATGATGAGCATTGCCAAAGCAAAAGAATCAAATATTCCTGTTATTTTGGTTTCCTCAGATACATATACAACTGCTCATAACATCCAAAACATGCATGCACATATTCAAGACAGTGATATTGACCTTTGTAAAGCTCAAATTAAAGACAATGTTAATTGGAAAAAATTACTATAATCCAAATAAGGATCCCTTATTTTTTTTTGATAATATAGCCAATACATTGTTAATCCTGCATTTTGGTATAATATTAATTTTAAATGTTTAGATAGCTAATTATGACCATTATTAAATTTGTATTGGAAAACTTTCATTATTATCTATGTATTTCTTTAATACAACATGAAAGATGTTTAAAAATGGACAAATGATTGTGTGTATGTTTATGCTTTGTTAACATGTATATTATAATTAAATATATTTTCTAATTTGAATATGTGGATGTTTTATGTTTTAATAGTTTTTAAAGCTTTTTAAAACATTTTAGTTAGAGCATTCCCCCATATATAGTCATTCTTCCTTGGCAATGTTACTGTAATTTATATTAAATGGAATAATAAACATTCCCTGGAAAATGGTGTGACCAGTTTCATATTATGAATAATGAGGATAAACTATCTTTTCAGTGGCTCTAACACACTTCTTTACATTATATGATGCGTATTATTATTTTTTTTAAGCATTTATCAGGTGAATAGATATTTTGGTCTATTTTCCTAAAAACATGAATTGATGGGAAAAAAATTATATCTTGCCTAAATTCCTTTTCTAAACACTGTAACAACTTTGTCTTGTGCATCTTAAGTTTTCAGATAAAATATTTCACACTCTTTTTATTTAAATTTATGAATATAGAGATCTGTCCTAAAAATAACTTCTTATAAATAAATATAATTCCATTACAATTATTAAACTTATATCCACAATTACTACATGGATATCTATCTGTTTTACCTTCTAAAACATGATTATAAATATTAAAAGACATTTAAATCTGGACAAGCTATCACCCCTCATTTTATCAATCGAAAAACTTAAATACATTTTTTTTTTATCATTAGAAATACCCAAACCAGTAGCTAAATTCTCTTCTTTCATAAATGCGGGGTTTAGATTTTTTTGATCATATTTAAAATTTTTACACATTCTAAAATAGAGAAAACCAATTATAATTATATTCCAAAATTTGGATATATAAGATATGTCCATATTATAATAGGGGAGAGTAGTAGGATGTATGAAACACTTTTATTGAAGCAAAGCGAAATAAAACAGCTTATATTAATGGATGAAGTTATTGAATCTGTTGAAACAGCATATATTATGCATGCAAATCGAAATGTGCAGATGCCTGCTAAGAAATATTTATTTTTTAAAAAATATCATGGGGATTTGCGTATTATGCCTTGTTTTGTTAGGGATATTGATCAAGCTGGTGTTAAATGTGTTAATGTTCATCCTTGTAATCCTGTTGATCATGGGTTACCCACTGTTATGGGTGTAATAGAGCTTTTTGATCCTAAAACTGGTTTTCCAATATCAGTTATGGATGGTACTTGGATAACTGATATGCGTACTGGTGCAGCATCTGGTGTTGGCACCAAATATCTGGCAAGGAAGGATTCAACTTCATTAGGAATTATAGGTGCAGGTAAACAGGCATATACACAGTTAATGGCTCTTAAGGAAGTTATGGATATTGAAGATGCTAAAGTTTTCTGTAGAACATGTAATTCTCGGGAAAATTTTGCTAAAATGGTTCATAAAAATTTAGATATTAATATAAAAGCTGTTGAAACTGCAGAATTAGCTGTGAAAGATGTTGATGTGATTGTAACTGTAACACCAGCTAATAAACCTATTTTAAAGACTGAATGGATAAGTGAGGGGACTCATATAAATGCAATGGGTGCAGATGCTCCAGAAAAACAGGAACTGGAATCTGGTCTGCTTAAAAAATCAAAGTATTTATAGATTGTTGGGAACAAGCTAGGCATAGTGATGAAATTAATGTTCCAATTGCAGAAGGTGTTTTTAGTAGAGATAATATTACAGCAAAAATTGGTGATGTGATAATTGGTAAGAATCCAGGTAGGGTTTCTTATGAAGATATAACAATATTTGACTCCACAGGACTAGCTGTTCAGGATGTTATTACAGCCTGGAAAGTCTATGAAAAAGCTCTTGAAAGAGGTATGGGTAGTAATATTAATTTCCTTGGCTGATACCTAGACATAACTATATAAAGTTTGAAATTAATTATTATTTGGTGATTTTAATGTACGAACAGAAGATACACAGAACTGAAGTTCTTAACAAAATGGGCCATGTGTTTGAACGTTACAGATTTCTCATAAGATCTAAATCTTTTAATAATGAACATATGGAAACCATTGATTATCATCTGTCCGAGATTATGAAGGTTTTAAATCAGTGTTAAACTTCTTATAACTCATTTATTAATCTTTTAATAGTTTTATTAAAAAAATAATATTGGATTTATATTTTTTGTAAAGGATTCTAATTATACTATTTTATTTTGGGTGCTGATAATTTTGATTGAAATAATATTGTTTACAATTACATCATTTGCTGTGGGTTTGTCTGTTGCATTGGTACCAGGACCAATGTTAACTGTTACTATTTCAGATTCACTGAATAAAGGATTTATGGCAGGACCTTTAATTGTTTTTGGACATTATATTGCAGAAATAGTTTTAATATTACTTATTGTTGCAGGTCTTGAATGGTTAGGGTCAAGTACTGCTGTATTCTTTATTGGCACTTTAGGTGGGATTATAATGATATTTATGGGTTTTAGAATAACTAGATCACCATATATATTTGATGAATTAGAAGAAAATAATGGAAGTAAGAAAGGTTATGGATCTGTTTTAAGTGGTTTTTTTACAAGTGTTTCAAATCCCTTCTTTTTCATATGGTGGATTACTGTTGGATGGGCATTTATTATTAAAGGATTGGAACTTGCAGGAATAGTTGGTGTTTTAGGATTTCTTTTAGGACATTGGGCTTCAGAGCTAAGCTGGTTTAGTGGAGTATCATTTTTCACCAGCAGAAAATCAAAGATAATAACTGAAAAACATTATAAATTTATAATGAATATTAGCGGAATTTTCTTAATGTTATTAGGTCTTTATTTTTTCTTAAGTGCCCAGAAATTTAATTTAATTTAATATGTTTTAAAATATTTTTTTTTAAGCATTAAATTGATATTAAATAAAAGAAAATCTATTATGGATATTATATAATAATAAATGGTATTATACAAATATTAGATTTATATTATACTTTTGAGAGGGTAAAATGAAAGCTATTGTCTTTGATAATTCAGGTACACTTATTAAACGTTATAAAGCTATTAAAGATCTTAGAACCGGTATAATATGTGATAATATTGCATCAATTAATGTTGTTGATCAAGATAAAAATCGGGCTTTGGTTGTTCTTCAAACAGATCCTTCTAAATGTATTAATAAAGCAAAACCTAACCAAACAATCAGACATTTCCTTAAAAAAAATGGTGTAGATTTTGATATTAGTTATTCTCAAGTGAATATAAGTAAAGAAGAACTTTTAGATGCAATTAAAGATGATAAATCTTGTATAAGGGATATTCAAGACACATATTATTTTGTGGTAGAAAAAAAATATAATGTTAATATATGTAGTGGATCAGGTTTTATAGTAAATATGAAAACTGGTAATATTGAATTTACCATAACTGCAGGTGGAAGAATTTTTAAAGAAGTTCCATTTGTTATTAATGAACTTAAAAATAGAGGAATAGATATTTTTGTTGCGTCAGGTGATAGGAAAACCTCTCTTGAACAGCTTGCAATGTTCATCAACCTACCTAAAAAAAATGTATATGATACAGCAAATTCAAGACGAAAAAAAGAGATTATAAAAGAATTAAAAAAGAAATATAAAGTTATGATGGTAGGTAATAGCTCTAATGATATATTAGCACTTGAAGAAGCAGATATAGGAGTTTTAACACTTCAACAAAATGATAAAACACCTGCAAAAGTTTATGCAACTGCAGATTATGTTATTAAAAATATACAAGAACTTCTTAATATTGATTTTTAGATAATTTTTAGCTTAAATTATAAATCTACCAGATAATATTAATATTAAAATATCCTACAGTAGAAATATTTTTATTTTATATGTTCATTTACCCCAATAATATCATGTTTTTTTATTCAACAGTAGAAATATTATATTATCATCAACAGAATCTAGCTAAGGTAAAAAAACTAATTTTGGTGAAAAAAATATGTTATTATGTCTATTTTATCTATATTTCATTTCATAGCCTCGTTTTTACTATTTACAATATCCATTTTGGTTTTCGCACTTAATTTATCGTATATTTTATTAAAATTTCCTATTCTCTTATTTTACTTATGAAAATCTATTTTAATTTGTTCAATATATTTTTCGTTTTAGTATTTTTTTTTATATTTTTGTTCAATTCACTGGCCATGATTTGCTGATTTTCCATGTTCAATTTAAATTAGGTTGAAAAGAAGGAATCAATTTCAAATAATGGTATAATTCATATAATGTGCTATTAGGAAGGCACTATTATATGTAAAATATTAAGAGTACTTATAATTTGCTGAGGGCTCAGCACATGTAAACCTAAGAGTAGATGAGAAATTTGGGTATTGTTTGGTGGTTATGGGGGCATCAACACACAACAAATCTATGACAACCCATAATTTTCCTCCAATCACAAAAACAAACAACCAATCTAAAATGAACAAAAACACAAAAAAATATGCTAGAGTAGGATGAGACAAACCCTTTCAAAAAAGAGGAAAATAAAAAATTAGAAAAAGATTACTCTATATTGAATATATTATCTGGGTTATTATTTGTTATACTTGTTTTATCATCCTTGATAATGTCACTACTGTATCCGTTTAAGATCCCACCACCCTTATATGCAGCGTTGTTTGGTGATTGTTGAGTTAGTTAAAGTTAATGTACCCCCGCTGTCGATTCCTCCACCAGATGAGGCGGTGTTTTGTGCGATTGTTGAGTTATTTATAGTTAATTTACCTTCCTCTTGATTATAAATTCCACCACCTACATACTCATTGGGAGTGGTGGAGCTGTTTGTGATTGTTGAATTAGTTACAGTTACTGTATTAGTGTTGTAAATCCCTCCACCATTTTAGGCGGTGTTTTGTGTCATTGTTGAGCCTTCTATATTGAGTGTACCTGTGTTGTAGATCCCTCCGCCCAATTTTTGGACAGTGTTTTGTGCGATTTTGGTATTTTGTATGGTTAATCTACCTTGGTTATTGATTCCTCCACCATTACCCTTTATTTTCCCATTTTGTATAGTAAATTCTTTTATTATAACTGTAATTCCTTTTTGGATTGCTATGCACCTATTTTTTTCTTTACCATCTAATACAGTGTTATTTTGGCTTTTTCCAATAAGTTTGATGTTTTTATCGATTTTAAGGTTTTCTTGGTATGTTCCTTGTGCCACTTTTATGGTGTCGCCAGACGTAGCGTTATCTATGGCATTTTGAATAGTTTAGGTGTTACACTGGTTAAACCATCATTTGCATCGTTTCCATTAGTAGTAACATAGATGGTTTTACTATTATCAGCAGTATAAATTGCAGAGGCGCCTGAGACTATGCTTATAACCATTAAAACTGTTAATAATGTTGAAAGTTTCTTAAAATATTTCATATTATCTACAATTCCTCCTAGTTTTTAACCTATAATTAAATTTGAGATTTGTTTCAGAGAGTTTATATATTTTTTTCTTAAAATAGGCTGGTGATACTTGATGAAAGGGGATTATGATCCGCTTGTTTTAAGAGGAAAAATAAAAATCTGGTTAATACTAAAACAACCAATTATTTGTTGTGCTCTGCCTGAATTTCTGGCGTGGTAAGAAATTGGAATGTATCCTTGTTAGGTTATGGGGATGTAAACATATCAATTTTGTGTAGACCCATATTTTTCCTTCTTTTTACAAAAACAAGCATCCGATTTTTAATGAACAAAACAATAAAAAAAAAGATCTATAATAAAATGGAGGGGAAATATTGAAGGACAAGAAAAAAAAGGTAACCAAGAGAAAAAGAAGGGTTAGTTTGTATATGAGTTTTGGGTGTTGGTTTTAGGATGGAAGTAATATTCTAATACTTTGCAAAAAGAATCTTCTTTTTCTCTAAAAATAGATTACACTTGCCCTTCAAAATTTATTATATTTACTCTTTTTATATAAAACATTCTAATTTATTATTTTTATTTAATCTAGGATTTGTTTCAGATGAGCATATATTTTTTTTCAAAATAGACCTGTGATAAATAATTATGAAAATCGATTATAAAACTATTATTTTAAAAGAGAAATAAAAAAAAATAATTTGTTATAAGACTAAATAAGATCCAATTTTCAATGAAGAAAACAATAAAAAAAATGAGAAAAATATGATGGGGTTGATTATGGTTCTGAGCTATGTCCATCTAAAAATGTTATCTGGTTTATTAAGTGCTATTCTTGAATCCATTATATTTAGATTTACAATTCTCTAAGATATGTAAAGCCCGCCTCCATGATTTTTTGCTTTGTTACTGGTGATACTGGAGTTTTTCACAGTTAAATCTCCATGGATAGAGATCCCTCCACCCTCTAAAAGTGCAGTATTGGCAAAAATCTCTGAATTCTCCAAAGCTAAAGAACTCCAACTAGCGATTCCTCCTCCTTCAATTGATGCAGTGTTATAAGAAATAGTTGAATTTTTCACAATTAGATGCTTCCAACTAGCGATTCCTCCACCGCCCAACCAACCCTTGGCAGTATTACTATCAATATATGAGTTTTCCACAGTTAAAGAGCCCATGTTATAGATTCCTCCTCCGCATTCTGATTTGCCGTTTTGTATTTTAAATCCATTAATTTTAACAATACTTTCTGGATGGTTATACATGAACCTGCTTTTTTACCATCGATAATAGTATCTTCAGGGCTGTGACCTATTAAATTAATATTTGGATTTTTATATTTTCTTTGTAGGTTCCACTAGATACTTGGATTATATCATTGTCTTGGGCTGTGTCTATTGCGTTTTGTATGTGCTGTTTGGCTGTGGCTTCAGTTAAACCATCATTACCATAATCCCCTGTAGGGTTGACATATATGGTTTTAGTTGCAGGTTCTTCTGCATAAACAACCGCAAAACTGCTTAGAATTATTAAAAATGTTAATAATAATGGAATTTTTTTCTGATTTCTCATTTATAACATACCTCTCTTTTTTCCATAAAATTTTATGGCCCCATTATTATTCATTAATTTATATGTTTTTTTATATAATTATATTTAATTTATACTAACTTTTACTCTTTCATTTTTAACAGAGGAAAAAAATTATTGGGGTTTAAAAATAATTTTAGTATTAATTAGGACATATAAAAAACCCTTTTCGAGCGTTAATTAATATTACAAAAACAAGCAACCAATTTTCAATGAACAAAAATACAATCTAATATTTTGAAATGTTGCCAATAAATAAAGAAAAATTTGCGTCCAACATTAATAACTAAAGTCAGAATGACGACGCTATATGTAATTATAAGTGCATGATTCCTGATTGTAGTAGATAATGGATTAAGCTCAGATTGGTTCTTAATTTTTCTTAGTTTTATCAGCAAAATGATTAAAGATAACATCCAAATTATCATTCCAATAAAAAGGATTATTACACTAAAAATCACTGCTTCCTCTACATCTACACAATATAAAATCAAAGAACCAGCATATATCATTAAAAGTGACAAATAACCAATTAAAATTAGATTTTTATAAGTTGTTGGCAATTCATTGATTGATTTAAATAACTTTATTAGCTTCTTAAAATATCTCATATTACTTCAAACCCGTTTATAAATTTTTACTCAATCTACAGACTTAATATTTATCTCATAAACATAATATATTTTTTCCTTAAAATAAAAAAAGAAAAAAGGTAGAGCAACTGTGTCGTAATATACATTAAAATTGTAAAGCCCATGTATTGTTAGGTGTGCATTTGTTGAATAGTAATTTTAATGCTTTTTTGTGACTAAAGCAATCCTTTATTGAAAGTTTTGAGATTTTCATGATATTGTCCACCTAATTTTATACAAGTTGCAGATACATATTTTTATCTTGTCTCACATATGCAGTATGCCATTTTCCAAACGGTACATGCATTTTAGTTGTATTGGGGTTTATTTGTGATTTATCCTTATATACCATTATGGAAACGTAATTATATTCAGCACTCGGATCATAATTTAGCACACCACCATTTACTAGGTCATACCTAGTCTTCATTCTAATCCCGTTAACGTTAGTACTATCTTTACCGGCCTCGAAATGGTAGTAAACTACAAATATTTTTCCCAATGTGAAACCACATTGGTTTGCAATTTTAAAGTTGTTCCATGCTGCATTAGATTTTAACCCATTGCTATTACCTGTGTTAGAATTATCTGTAACGTTTGTGAGGGAATAATGGAATTCTTGATTGGAGATATGAATAATAGCTTGTGGATGCTCATTTGAAGAAGAAGAAGCTAATTTTAATTCGTAATTATCTTTATTAACTCCAGTTTTTTGTAAATAGTCTTCAAATTCTGGTAATAATACCATTTGGTTCATTTCACTAGAAACATTATCTGTCTTTCCATAATACACAAAATTAGAAGTACCAGGGTTTTTTGCAATTAGATGAGGTATAAAATCATCACTAATATTATTAGCTGTACTTACAAGAAAAAAACTAATAAGCAACAATGAGGCTAACAATAATAGTGCTCTTTTTTTCGATAACATAAAATTTCACCTCGTGTTAATTTTTACTTTTAATATTACTAATTATTAAATAAGTAATATAAACTTATTTCTAAGTATTATATTTATTGCAGTAATTTCATTTTTTTGTAATGTAGCTATAAAAAATTCCTTAGAAAAATACAATGAAAGTCGATTATAATTCTCTTGTTTTAACAGAGAAACATAACGTTGTTTATGCTGAAATTGGACTAAATCCATTGATAGGACATAAAAATCTATTAACTACTAAACTATACGATTTACAGATTTATGCATTGCTTTCACTGTTGAAATGTAAGTTGGTCGGTTTTCTAGAAGTGGGTAGTTCAATACCAAGTTTTACTGCGAACACTCAGTATAACCAAAACATATAAGTAATACTTTTTTAAATATAGATAATATAAATAAAATAAAAAAATAAAAACGGGGTAAAATAATGATAAAAATATTGAATGATGTGTACGAAAACAGCGTTAAAATCTTGGCAACCATGCTTATTATAATTTTGTTGTGCTTTTTTTTATATTGGGTTTTATTTTTGGCACTTCCATTCCTTATGTGATAATCACCATACTTTAATCCATCCGATTAATCCTCTTAGTTCTATTGATTATAAAAATTAATGAGGATTACAACTTAAAAAGAGGAGTATACAAAACCATTTTTAGGATGAATACTTGCAGAGACACTCACACGACCAAAATGTCCCACAACCGCAGGATCTAAATATCTAAGCCCTAACTTATTTTTAAGTATGTTAACAAAATGAGAAACCACCAACTTAGGATAAAAAAGCTTCACAGGTTTAAAATGAATATACAAATGACGACCACTAGCACCACCGAAAACATCCACTAAGAAGCTAAATACGAAATATATTAAAAAAAAAATTTATAGTAAAATACAAAAAAACACTAACATTATGGATTTTTTTAACTTATACTACTAGTTAGTTGTTTAATGTCTTCAGGGATTCGATTCATAATCCTGGCCATAATTCCTCGTGTTTCCATTTTAACTATTGCAGTACTATAAGTTCTAAGTTCGCGTTCAAGATCAGATTCTCTTTTAAGTGATTTATTTAACCGTTCAGACAATCCATCAATCTTATTTTGCCTTTTATCATATCTAACCTGTAACTGGTACAAGTTATCTTGTAAATCATTATT
The DNA here is from genome assembly GCA_028700095.1 of Methanobacterium sp. GTDB lineage: Archaea > Methanobacteriota > Methanobacteria > Methanobacteriales > Methanobacteriaceae > Methanobacterium_B. The sequence continues at coordinate 13,059 of JAQVTJ010000026.1, forward strand.
CTTTAAAGTTAACTGTTCAATAACTACACTTTGATGTTCTAACTTCTTCTCTAGGATAGAATAATCGGATCTTATTTTATTATTTAACTTTTTTAAACCGGTCATATCCTCTTTTAATCTTTGATTTTCTATTTCTAAACCTTTAACTATATTTTTTACTTTGTTACTATCAGATTTAGAAGATATTTCTATATATTTATAGTCTTCTATTTGGTCTAAAGCTTTAAGATCATTATGTTTAATAATAAAAAAAAATGCGCTTCCTGGAAGGGATTATCTTTATTTAAATGTATACTAAATTGAACAGTAGTCGCTTTCCTAACAGTTCCATTTTTTTAGACTTTTTATTATATCTTTTTTGCTTCAAGTAATTTCAAGCTTCAGGCTTCCTACCGAATAAATAGTCTGTAAATGACCTATTTGATAAGTCAGTAACTATTTTTTATTGTTTATTTATCTCTTCTAACGCAATTCGTAGTCTTTCTTGTAAATGATCATGTTTATTCCTTAAACGACTTATTTCATTAGTATAAGAAGTTACTGTATTTACTTGATCTTTTACAATACCTAATAATTCCTTATTATGTCTAGTTAATTCAATATTTTTCATTTCAAATTCTTTATTATCAATATTTAAAGTTAATATATCTTCTTCATGTTTTTTTGAAATTATTATTACCTCTTCCTTATCATTAAATGGACATTCACGTTCAGGTATAGTTAAAACAAATTGAACAGTTTTATATTTCTTTTTTTACCATTTTTCAGGGTTCTACTAAGTTCCCTAGAATAACATTTCATTTTAGCAATAACATATCTCACTAACATCCCAACCTATAAATCAAATATAAAAAGATCTATTTGATATTATCATGTAAATATAATAACAGTTTATAGATATATATACATCACAAAAAATAATATAATATGATTATATCCAAAAAAATGGTTTGAAAGTAAGTTTTTTAATAATAATAAAAAAATCACAGTAAATTTATTCACTCAAAAGACAAAAAGACATTATATTGAGTATTCCCAATATTAAGTTAATTGTATTAATAATCCAAATCTTTCTATCTCCGTTTTTTCATCAAAGATTGATAAAAAATAAATACAACACTCAATAATACAATAATTCCAATTATTAGATGAATAAAGCTCATATAAGTTATTATTAACATTGGCCATATTCCTCCAATTTATTTTTATAGATCTGTGATTAGGATGTGGGTTTCGTTGTTGTTAATTTTTTTAATGGTAATATTTTTCTTAGTTTTACTATTTACCTGTATATTAAAGTTAAAATTATTTTTAGAAGTGTCTATAGTATTTCCATTTACATTATTGCCTTCAGTAAAGATAGGATGTGCAGTAAATAGATTTAAGTTTTGATTAGGGTTATATTTGTATGATTGTAATGTGAATAATAGTACAGGTATGAGTAAAAGATTAATACTATAAACAATGCTTTATCGTGATTTGTACCGGTTTTTAACCGTTTTTTCTTATTTAAAATCACAAAATTAGTCTTCCAGATAGGATATAAAATTGGTGATCGATTTAGTGTAATGGCATCTAAAAGAAAATGTGAAACAATTCCACAAACCAAAGCCACACTAATAGTAACATCCCCTAAACCTACTAATAAACAGAGTATTATCCAAAAAATAGAATGACCCAGACCCCGATGATCACCGAATAATTTATCTATAATATCTGGAAAAATAGACATCCAACCTGTAAAAAAACATCCCATCAATAAATTATCTAAATTAAACCAAAAAATACACTAAAAAAATATAAAACGCATAAGTAACATTAATCTCACCACTACTATTATGTTTATCTTCATAATCACTCCGATTAACAAACTTAAACCGTTTAAAGAACGGATAAACCTCAGATCTAAACTCACCAGAAAACTACAAATAAACTGAATATTAGATAAAATATAAGATACTGATACACCTGAACTGTTCTTTTAGTTAAACGTTCAAAATGATTAAAAACAATAATCAAACGCCTATATTGTAATCCACAAGCTCCTTAAGCTCAGAAATAAGTTAAACAATCAAAATCACTTCTATTTTTTCTTTTTATAAGCTATTTAAATTATTTACGGTATACTCGAATACTTATTTTGTGCGTTATTTACATTTATAGGTGTTTAAGTGTCTGATATTTAACCTTTGTTGTTGATTTTTCGTGTTTTATATCGATCCAGATAATCCGCCACATGTACACCAATTCCACCATTGTTTAATATTTACTAATCGATTTCCCTGCTATTTATAAATTAGTTTAATTTTTAATTATATCCTTTTTCATTGTTTTATAAATAATTAAAAGTATTATAAGGACAATAGGACCAATTATATCCATATATAAAACTGAACCTGAATTTCCAGGTGCATAATTGGCATAATGGATCATATTCATTATATGAACATATGCATCTCCCAATAAAAATATAGAACTTGAAATAACTGTTGCTGTCCAGAAATTATCTCTAAACCAATAACATAAAATACCAAGCATTCCTATTGCTAGATTTGCAAATGCTACTTCTTGTTGGAATGGACTGCCAAAAGCCCATCCAATATTAGCAGCTACTTGTGCAGAAAGGAAATAATGACCAATAAAAGCCCATATACTACCAATACCCACAGCAATAACTAGGAATGTTAATAGAAAGATTTCTAATATTTTTTTTGTATCTAATGGTTTATTTTTAATTTTCGAAATAAAAATATATAAAAAGGCCACTGCTATTGTAAGAAAAAAGAATGTATAAGCAAAATCCATACAATTACCCTCCAATTTTTATCTAATAATATTCTATGATAAACCCCATTTTTTTTAGCATCTCTATTTATCACATAATATTTTCTTTATTATTTATTATTTGTGATTTGAAGATCAGACTTGTTAAAATCTTAATATAATTCATATAAAACTTATATATTTCAAGTGTTATTCTAATCCATTAATAGAGATATAATTTATACGTTATTTTGAGCTAATATCAATTAATTGATAATTAGGATTTCCAAGCCCTATTTTATGTCCATAATTAATTTGTATATGGCCATCAGCCCTATCCCAAACCCCATTAAACTTATCTTCCCCTTTATGATGATGGTGGTGGAGTTTTGAATTTTTAAAACCTTTTTGTTGATTTACTAGATCATAGCTTGCTGCATCTAGTGCAACAGGATCATGTGATACTAATATACCTATATCTGGAACTATTGGTCTATCACTCCATGGAAGACAATCACAATCTGGTGTTATGTTCATTAAAAAATTCATATATCCTATCTTACCCTTCTTATTTTTAACTGCACCTAAAGCATATTCTGTTATTTTTTCTGTGAATTCATTTATGTTTTCCCAGTTTTGTTCAATTAATGAGTCAGAACATTTATCTATACAGTTATTACATCCTATACACCGATCATAATCCATTTTAGCTCCTTGTTCATCTAAATATAATGCATTTACAGGACATGAATTAATACATATACCACAAGAAGTGCATCCTTCCATTATATTAGGTTTTACACATTGATGTTGTTCTATTTTACCTTCTACTGATGCACAGCCCATTGCAAGATTTTTTATAGCTCCTCCAAAACCTGCCATTTTATGTCCTTTGAAATGTGACATTACAATCATAGAATCTGCATTTTCAATGTCTCCTGCAACTTTAACATGTTTAAAATGTTTTTGTTCAATTTTAATATTTTTTGTGTAATTACCTAAAAGACCATCTGCAATTATTAAAGGTGCTCCAGAAACTGCATAATCAAAACCATGTAAAATAGCTGTTTTAATATGATCCACAGAATTATGTCTGCTTCCAAAGTAAAGAGTATTAGTATCGGTTATAAATGGTTTTGCACCGGTTTCATATATTTTATCCACCACTTGTCGAACTAATACTGGATTAATATAGGAATCATTACCTTTTTCTCCGAAATGTAGTTTGACAGCTACTAATTCATTTTTATTCATTAATTCTTTGAAATTAGCTGCTTTAAAAAGTTTTTTTATTTTGTTAATCTTATTATCTTTAGCGGTTCTAGATTTAAAATCAGTAAAATAAACTTTACTTACCATTTAGATTTATCTCCTATATTTTCTAACTAATAATTTATTTAATTAAAAATAACAATATAAATTAGATTTTGTTTTTTTTTATCTAATATTTTGATGATATTAGTAAATCTCTGCTTTTAAGAATGTTTGGATAATTATTTAATTCGATAACACCAATATTTACATTATTAAGTAGTTTAAGATCAAGATTTCCATCACCTAATGGTAAATGTTGGTCTTTTTTTCCATTATTATCATTTAAATGGTAGTATGCAATATTTTTCATTTTAAAAAAGGATTTAACATTTTTAGTGGTGTTTGCATGGCCAGTATCTATAGTAGCATATGTACCACATTCTTTAATAAAAAATTGATGTTCTTGGGCATTGTTACAAAGGTAAGCATATTTATTAGGCATATTTTCTATAGATAATTTAATTCCTCTTTCCATTGCATAATCATTTGCTTTACAGAGGGTTTCAATTGAATGTTGAATTCCATATTGCCTTATATGTTCTTCCATTCTATGGATAAGACCTGGATGGGTTGTAATTGCCTTTGCATTAATTTCAATCCAAAGTTAACTGTTTCTTTAAGTTGTTTAAGGGTTTCTTCTCTAATTCCAGGGTTTAAACTTGCAGGGTTTAAGTCTATGGTGGGTGAATGTATATAAATATCAATATCATATGAATTAAAAACTTCTAAAGCTACTTTATTGGATAAAGTATTTCTAGGCCAATAAGGACCTTCACATAATATTTCAATTAGTTGAAATCTGTCTTTTGAAGCAATTTCTAGGAATTGGTCAAATGAGTTCATGAAAAGTGCAAGTGTAGAAAATCCAATTTTCATAATAAGATATGTCCTATTTTAGTTTTTTTTTATTAATTATAATATTTCTATTTCCCATTATATTTTGGTTTTAAAAAAGAAAGGAAATGTGAATTTTTTTTTAATATAAGTTAAATTTTATTTGTTTAAACTATTTATAAAGCTGTATTTTTATGTTTGAAACATTTGAAGGTGTTCCTTCATTATTTACAACTTCTTATGTTGCTATTTCTATTTTTCCTAATTTTACATCTTTTAAAAATTTGTTTCTAACTATTTCTGCAACATCAACTGCTCTATTAATTGCTCTGCCCCTTGCTTTTAAATTTACTTCTGAAAATTCATTGTTCATCTGGGTTACAACAGCTAATACATAGTTCATTACTGGTTTGTTTCCAATGTATACAATATTTTCCATTGTCATTCCTTTAAATCCTCCTTAGAAATATTCTGCAGTTAATATGTTTATATTATTAATATCTTTGATTTTA
>JAQVTJ010000027.1 GCA_028700095.1 Methanobacterium sp.
AGAAGATTTAAGTATTATGGGAGTGCCAACATCTTATCAGTCATTCTATCTTGCAAAGAAATCTAAAATCCCAATAACCACATTAGATGAACATAATGTGGACATTGCTATTGATGGGGCAGATGAAGTTGATCCTAAACTAAATCTTATAAAAGGTGGGGGAGCAGCCCATACACTGGAAAAGATAGTTGATGAATCTGCTAAACAATTTATAGTAATTGTTGATGAATCCAAAATAGTAAAAAAACTTGGAAATTTCCCTGTGCCTGTAGAAATAATACCAAATGCAACCAGAACTGTAAAAGATCATTTATTAGACATGGAAGGTTTGCCAATACTTAGAATGGCAGAAAAAAAGGACGGGCCTGTTGTAACAGATAATGGAAATTTTATATATGATGTTAAATTCAATATAAAAGATCCTAAAAAATTAGAAACAGAACTTAACAATATTCCCGGAGTAGTTGAAAATGGAATATTTACACAAATTGTTGACCAAGTTATTGTTGGAAAAGATACATGTATTGAAATATTAAAAAAATAAATATAATTATACAGTTAATATTTATTTTATTTATAAATTCTTTTTAATTATTTTCTAATTTTATTTCCTAAAAAAAAATTATTCATTTAATATAATATGAAATTAAAAATCCTGCTGCCAATACAAGAACAATTATTGCACCAGATGAAAGATTAAATATATAAGATAATAACAAACCAAGGGAAGTAAAGAACATACCTGTAATAGTTGACATGAACATAAGTTTTTTCAGATCACTTGTATATTGTTTGGTTATTGCTGCAGGTATAGCTAGAAGTGCAATAACAAGAATCACACCAACAACTTTAATAAGAACAACAACACTGAGAGCAACTAAACTTAGAAGAAGTATGTAAATTAGTTCAGAATGTATTCCCAAAACCTTTGAATACTCTTCATCAAATGCTATTGATAAAAACTCTCTTTGGAATAGATATACAATTCCAATTATTAAAATATCTAATATAACCATTATAATAATATCAGAATTAGATACTGTTAGAATACTTCCAAAAAGATAACTGAAAAGATCAGGAGAATAACCTGGAGTTAAATTGATAAATAATATTCCTATGGCCATACCCACACTCCAAATTATACCAATTGCAGTATCTTCACTTATATTAATTTTTTCATGAATAGCACCTATACTAAAAGCTGAAACTATACTAAATGGAATAGCTGTTAAAATAGGATTTAACCCTAAAAAATAGCCCAAACCTATTCCACCAAATGCTGCATGGGAAATTGCACCACTTAAAGATACTATTCTCTTAATCACAACATATGTTCCAACAATTCCACATGCCACACTAACAAGAAGCGCAGCAATAAAAGCCCGTTGCATAAATTCATATTGTAATATTCCCATCATTATTTAAACCCACCTAAAAACCTTATTTTTTCATGGTTATATAATATAAAAAAATATTTATAAATTTTAATGCTTTTTAAGTACTCGATGTGGAATTCCATGGGTCACTAATTCTAATGGACATTTATATAATTCTTCAAGACCATCTGCAGCTTCTTCAACAGGTCCATGGAAATATAATGTACTGTTTAAACATGCAATTTTATCCACTTGAGTTAAAACTGTTCCAACATCATGACTAACTAATATAATTGTCATTTCATTCTTAAGTTTGGATAATAAACTGTAAAAAGCATTTTGCATTTCAGGATCTATACTTGCCATAGGCTCATCCATTAATAGAATCTTAGGTTCTCTTACAATTGCACGTGCAATGAAAACACGTTGCATCTGTCCTCCAGATAGTCTGTTGATTTGCCAATCTTTAAATTCTAACATATCTACATCTTTCAAAGCTTTAATCACAGCTATATGATCATCTTTATTATGTCCTTTAAACAAACCATGGTATCTTCCTGATAAAACAGTTTGAAATACATTTATTGGAAAATCATGGTAAAATGAAACTTTTTGAGGTAAATAGCCCATTAATTGTCTGGTATCTTCAGGTTTTCTTCCGAATATAAGAACCTTACCAGAATCTGGTTTGAGTATTCCAAGTATTATTTTAGCAAGAGTACTTTTTCCCCCGCCATTAGGGCCTATAATGGCCATAAAATCATTTTCTTCAATTGTTAGATTAATATCTTTAAGTACAGGATTTTCATTATATTTAATATTAACATTCTTTAATTCTATTGCCTTAGAATTCATATTTTTTTACCATTAAAATTTTTATTAACACCAAATATAAAACTTTAAACACTAGCAAATATTTTTGCTACATTATTAAGGTTTGTAATATAATTTTCAGCAAGATCATCAATTTTCACAACTTTTCCATTAATTTCAGAAGCAATTACATCTTCACTTTTTGAACTGTATTGTGGTTCAATAAATATTACTTTAATATTATTTTTTTTAGCTAACATAATTGTAGAAGCTATTATCTGTGATGTTGGTTCTTTTCCACCTGTTTCGATAGGTATTTGTATTAAATTATAATCCCTGCAGAAATATGCCCATGAAGGGTGATATACAATTATTTGATTATTTTCTTTGTTCTTAAGTGAATCTGTTATGTTGTTATTTAATTCATCTAATTGTTTTAGATAGTTATCTCTATTTTTAGTATAATAGGCTGTGTTATTAGGATCTAACTTTATAATTCCTTGATATATGTTTTCAACCATTATTTTAGCATTTTTTGGAGAAACCCACAAATGAGGATCACTATTATTTTCATGTTCTGCTGTGTTGGGTATTAAAGAAATTCCCTGTGATGAGTTAACAACTAACATATTGGGATTTATCTCTTTCATTTTATCCATATAGTTTAATTCAAATTCAATAGGTGTGCCAACTTCAATATACATTTTTGAATTTGCAACATATTTTAACTGATCAGGAAGTGGTTCATAGGTATGTGGATCTGCACCTGGAGGTACCATTAATGTCACATATACATTATCACCACCTACCGCTTTAACAAATTCCATTTCGGGACCAACAGTTACAATTATGCCCATAGCATTACTTGTTGTTTCAGCTTTTAATGAAGCTAGGTAGAATAATATTATAACTATGAAAAATACAATGATAAAAATAATTATTATTCTATGTTTGTTCATCTTTAAATTCTCCATACAAATATATGATGTTAATAATATTTATAAATTTTCTTAATAAAAATTAACAACATTTTTATAATAAATTAATAAAAAAATAATAGTATATGGTAATTGTGAGTGTTTCTCTAAGTAAAAAACTTCTTGAAGATATTGATTCTATAAAAGATGAAATGGGATTTTCCGGTAGATCAGATGTAATAAGAGCAAGTGCACGTATGTTAATTGCAGATAATCGTGAAAAAGTTATAATGGAGGGAGATACCAATTCAGTACTTACATTAATACATAACCAAGATGTTGAAGATAAGGTCACAGAAATAAAACATGATTATGAAGATATAATAAACACTCAAATACATACCCATCTTAAAGAACATAAATGTTTGGAGATATTTATTTTAGATGGAAATGTTCATAGAATATACCAACTTACTAAAATATTCCAAACCAGCAATAAAATGGACTATGTAAAGCTTACAATAATATAATTAATTAAGAAGTATATTTATAAATTAATGGTTTTAATGAGGTTTTCTATTATTTTTTTTGATTAATTCTTTTTAAAAGAGATTAAATCAATGCTTTCATTTATTATATTCTATATAAAACTACATTTATAATAATAGATTCCAAATAAATAATATTATAATTTTTTTTTATTAAAGTGGAAAATTTCAAAAAAGGGATTAAAAAAAAGATAGATTTTATGAAATTTACATATATATTTTTATAAATTTTTATGAGATTATAAAATTCTTAACATAAAATTTTATTGTTCTAATATTTTTAACATTTCATTAATATCTGTTGTAGGTCTTTTACAACTACCTGAACTACATATATATACTGTTGTTTGGTTGTTGATAATAGTTTTAAATTTCATGGATTCTGATATATTATCTAAATCACCAGCATTATCAGGATCTTTAAATACCAAAACCATATTAGGTATGTAATGTTCTTTTATTGAATTTAATATTTTTATTGTGTTTTTATCTTGTGGTTTTCCAACTATAACTATTTCATAGGCAGGTCCAATTTTATAATTAATAGCATTAATAAAGTGGGTGTGTCCAGCTAGTGACCTTTTTATATTATTGGAAAATGTTTCTTCCATTTTAATTGCCATTGATTCTAGTTCAGGGTTTTCTGTAATTCTTGCAATGCGTAGAAGATTCAATATTTCAACAGAATTTCCAGAGGGTGTTGCACTATCAAATGTTTTCTTTTCACGGATAAGCACTTTTATAGTTTCATCTGAAGTAAAATAAAATCCTCCATTAGTATTATCCCATAAATGGTCTATTAATATTTTATTAAGGTTTATTGCTGTTTTTAAATATTTAATATCAAATATTGAGGAGTATAACTCGAGCAATCCCCATATTAAGAAGGAATAATCATCTAAGTTTCCTGTTATGTTTGCATCTCCATCACGATACCTATGCATTAATCTGTTATCAATAAACATTTTTTTAATTATAAAATTAGCAGCATCTCTTGCAGCATCTAAATATTTTTCATTCTTAAATACTTGACCTGCCTGTGATAAAGCAGCAATCATAAGTCCATTCCAATCTGTAATTATTTTATCATCTTTATGTGGATGGATACGTTTTTCTCGTTCATTAAATAATTTTAAACGGAGATTTTCCATTTTTTCTGGATTTTATTAGGTTCCATTCCTAAAATATCATGTAGTTCATCCATACTATATTTTAAATGTAAAATATTTTTATTAGAAGTTTGTGTATAACTATCACTAAAGTTTCCATCTTCTTTAATATCAAAAACAGTTGATATAAAGTTTGTATCTTCTTTACCTAGAATATTTTGGATTTCTTCTTTTGCCCGAGATAAAACTTACCTTCAACATCTTCACTATCAGCATCTTCAGCTGAATAGAATCCTCCCTCAGGTGATTGTAAATCTCTAATAACATATGTTAATATTTCTTCAGCAATTTTTTTATAATGTGGTTTTCCAGTTGCTTGGAATGCTTCAGTATATAACATTGCAATTAATGCTTGATCATATAACATCTTTTCAAAATGAGGTACCATCCAAAACTTATCAACTGAATATCGATGGAAACCAAAACCTAAATGGTCATATATACCGCCTTTTGCCATGGAATCCAATGTTTTTGTTACCATGTAAAGAGCATGTTTATTTTCGGTGCGTTTCCAATATCTTAAAAGAAATATGATTGTATGTGGTGTTGGAAATTTCTGGAAATCACCAAAACCTCCGTTTTCATTGTCAAAGATTTTTGAAAGCTCATCATAACAATTTTCAAGTACATTTTCTCCTAATACTGTACCTTTAACAGTTTTTGAAATATCCTGCAATGCTTTATATATTTGATCTCCAGAATTTAATGCTTCTTTCCTATTATCTTTCCATAAATCCTGAACATTTAATAATAAATCTTTCACACCAATGGCTCCAAATCCACTTTCTTTTGGGAAATATGTTCCAGCAAAAAATGGTTTTTTATTTGGTGTCATTATAATGGTTAATGGCCATCCTCCGGAACCTGTCATAATCTGACATGCAGTCATATAAACACTATCTATATCGGGTCTTTCTTCACGATCAACTTTAATTGAAACAAAAAAATTATTAAGTAAAGCTGCAACCCCATAATCTTCAAATGATTCATGTGCCATTACATGACACCAGTGACATGTTGAATAATCAATAGATAAAAAAATGGGCTTATCTTCTTTTTTAGCTTTTTCAAATGCTTCATCACACCAAGGATACCAATCAACAGGATTTGTGGCATGTTGAATTAAATATGGGCTTTTCTCATTTTTTAGATAGTTATAACTATTTTTAGAAGTACTTCTTTTCGGATTGTTCATGGTTAATCACCTGATTCCATTAAGAAATTAATTTCTAAGCAAAGAAACTTTTAAACCTAAATAATTTAAAATATAATTAAAATAATTTATTTAATTATTAATAACAAATGTACAGCATTCATTTTTCATGGCATAACACTTGGTTTCAATAGTTACAACTTCTTTTTTAAAATGTTTAGAAAATATTGAATCTAAAACCCCAGAATCAAATGCACATGCAGGTTCACCAATTATGGGAAGATCCTTACATTCAAAACAATCATATACACAAATTATTAATGGATCTAAACTTTGTATATCTACTCTTCCTAATTGTTTATTTTTCCAAAAATCTACTATATTTATAAGGAGTTTTTCCAGATTATTATCCTTTAATTCTTCGTAAAACACATCACCTACACGTTTACCTGCATTACGAAGTATAGGGTCAATATTAACACCTTCATTCCAAAATTCTGTTCTAAGAGATCTTAAAATTAACCTATAAAATTCAAATGGATCTTTTAATTGTGGAAGTTGTGCGAAATAATTATCAATATCAAATCTACTTTTCTTTTCTTTAGATAAATCTCCTAAAAATTCCGCGTTCATACAAAAAATTTTTTTCCTGGCATCTTTGGGATCCTTCTTAGATTTTATTAAATGTTCATCAACCAATTCACGTAAATGTTGGGAAACTGTGGGTTTGGATTTCCCTGTTAAATCTACTAATTCATTGAAACTCTTATCCTTATTATGAAGTGAATCAAGTATTATAACCTTAACATGGCCTTTAACAACATCTACTTTATTATCTAAGGAGAAAATTTTGTATTGTGGAGATCTTTTTGATATAATTTTTTTAGTTATTGTCATGTTATACTATATAATATTCTCTTGATTATATTATAAAAAAGTTCTGTAATATTATATTATAAAAAACTATTATCTATCACAGAGAAGTATGTTTCCCACTCCAACATTTTCCCCTTCAACTTCACGTATAATTATTACCATGACTTCAACTGGTATTCCCATTATTTCACTAGCAATTTCAGCATAGGCTTTTACAAGTTTAGCTTTTTGTTTTTTATTCATTTTTGGACCATCTATTGTTATCACAGGCATTTCTTTCAACTCCTTAAATATTAATTCTATAAATTATATTTGGTTAATATATCCTAAACTTTTTTCTAAACAAATTATAAAGTGGGATAGATATTCTTAAACAAACTCATAATTTTTATTATAATTTTCAGATATAATTGTTTGAATATTCTAATATCCTATCTTGAATAAAAACGAAAACTTTATAGTAACCTAAGGTAAATATAATATTGACTCAAAAAATGAGGCGAGAAAACATGAAAAAAGGAATGGATAGTAGAGCAATAATAGATAAGATGTTGGAAGACACTGCAAAAACCATAGACAGCATCAAAAATGATATAGAAAAATCAATAGTAGACTATACATTTGTTCCAGGTAAGGACATTCTTGAAACAGATGATTCAATCATTGTTCGAGTAGATCTTGCTGGGATAAAAAAGGAAAATATTGATCTTAACATTACAGATACTAAGCTAAAGGTTAAGGCTGAGTTCGAAGATGATCATTTACGAGATCTTAAAACCAATAGTAAACGTCCAACATTAATTAGAAGAACTGTACGTTTCCCAAAAAAGGTTATTCCAGAAACTTCTGAGGCTAAATTTGAAAATGGTCTTTTAACTGTAGAAGTATCTAAATTAGAGAAAAAAGAAAGTTATACAGTGGATATTAATTAACTAACATTTTTATTTTATTTTTTTTTAGGACATATATAAAATTAAAATAAATATTTTAATAGATTTATGAATTATTTTTCATTGTTGCAATTTGTTCATCTTGTTTTTTAAGTCCTAATGTTAGTAATAACATTATAATTGCAATAAAACCTATTAGAATATATGCAGATTGATATCCTTTGATGCCTGTTTGTGATGCTATTACAGCTCCTATAAGAGCACCTCCCACAAGCTTTCCTACACTGGAGTTTATGTTTATAAGTGCTTGACCTGCTGCTCTCTTATTTGCAGGACTTTCTGAAAGCATTATATATCTTAATGGGGATCCTAAAACACTGCTTAAGCCTAATCCAATAATAATTCCTGATAATATAAATAGGTAAAATGAAGTTCCAAGTGTATTTAACATAAACAGGCCTAATACAAGTATAAATGTACCACTAAACATGATTATTTTTGAACCATATTTATCTAGTAATTTACCAATTAATGGGGCGCTTATTCCAAGAGATAATACAAGTGGAATTACCAATAAACTAGCTTGAGAGGTGCTAAGTGCAAGTGCAGTAATTGCAAATGCTGGTAAAAATACTATTGCTGTTTGGTTAAGTCCTGTTCCTATTGAAATTCCTGTAGCTATTTTAACTTCCCTACTTTTCAGCAGATTAATTTCAATTGGATCTAATACGTTTTTTTCAACTTTCAAGAGAAGTGGTAATAAAAACAAAGCAAATAATAGAAATGGCCATGTATAAATTGATGTTAAAATTACCATGAAATTTGTTGTGTCTATTTGGTTAACATCATATGCAAGAGAACTTACAAGTAAAGCCAGTATAATGGTTCCATACCAGTCAAATTTGGTATAATTTCCTTTTTTACTTTGGGGAAGTATTTGGAAACCTAGACCAATAACTATCATTGCTATTGGTATATTTATGATAAATAACCATTGCCAACCATAACTTAGAAGTAAACCTCCTAATATAGGTCCTAATAATCCTGAAAATCCCCATACTGAACCTATAATTCCAAGTGCACTTCCTCTTTTTTCAGGTGGAAAAGTATCTCCAATAAATGCACTTGCCACTGGGAAAATACCACCTGCACCAAAACCTTGGATAGCTCTACCAATTAACAGGGTTTCAAATGAAAATGAAGTAACAGTAATTGCAGAACCTACTGCAAAGAGAAAAACATCCATTATATAAAGTGTTTTCCTTCCATACATATCTGATAGTTTGGCCATTAAAGGAGTTCCAATCATAAAAAACAGAATATATATAGTGAACATCCATGAAACTAATCTTTCATTGATTCCAAAAGCGCCTTTAATTGCAGGTAAAGCTGGTCCTACTATACCAATATCAAGTGCTCCCATAAACACTCCAACAAAGAGCAGTGCCAATATTTTATTCCTATCAGAATTATTCATAGTCTTAATTATATTCTTTTAATTGTTAAGTGTTAATTTTTTTTACATCTTTTTTTATATAAAATGTTAATAATAAGAGATTGGTTTATAAAAATAAAGCAATTATTCTATATGCTATTCCTCCAACAATTAAAGCAGTTACTATATTTGAAAGAGCAATACATATGGTTGCTTTCCAGCCGAATTCACGTAATAAAATTGTGAGAGTTGCTAAACATGGGATAAATAACATACTTACAAGTGCTAATATTATAAATTGGATAGGTGTTAAAACTGCTGCTAGATCTGTTCCACATAATGTAACTAACATAAGCAGGGTGAATTCTTTTCTAACAGCACCAAATATAAGAACCACACCTGCTATTACAGGAAGACCTAGCCAAGAAACTGTGAGAGGTGCTAAGAAATTAGCTACTGGTGTTAAAAATCCATATGCATACAAACCTTGAATCAGAGCACTTGCTATAATATAGACTGGAAATACTACATATATCAATGATTTAGTACGTGCCCATGTTTGTTTAGCTGCAACTGAGATAGAAGGAATTTTAAATGTATGCATTTCCATGATTAATCCACTAGTTTCTCCAGGTACAATCTTTAAAGCAATTCTACCTAATAAGAACATCACTATAATATCAATTACATATAATGCAATAGCCCACCAAACACTTACAAATACTGCTACCAAACCTAATATAACAATGGTTCTTGCTGTACAAGGTGCAAATGTAATTGTAAATGCAGCAAGTAAGCGTTCACGTCGAGTTTCTAGGATTCTGGTACTTTCAATTGCAGGAACATTGCATCCATAGCCTAAAATCATAGGGATAAGCGCCTTACCATGTAATCCTATTTTATGCATGGCGCTATCCATCATAAAAGCCACTCTAGTTAAAATTCCTGAATTCTCAATAAGGCTTAACATTAAATAAAATGGAATAACAAATGGAAGAACAAGTGTAAGACCAGCTACAATACCTCCAAATGCTCCATTCCATAAAATTCCCATAATAGGCCCACTAATTTGTGGATCTACTGGTTTAAAGAATTCAAATGCTTGGTTAAGTAAATTTGAGAAGTAATCTCCAATAACAAATGTCCACAATAACAATCCGCCAACCACGAGTGCAGAGATAATATAACCAAATATTCTATGTGTTACAATTCTATCTAATCCTTCAGCAAATGTAATTTTAATATCACTTTGTAACTGGGCTCCTTGGGCAAATTGGTTAGCTATAAAATATCTTTCAGAAGCAATTACAGCAAAAGATGGTTCATTATGTATTTTTTCTATTTCTCTTGCCATATCATAAGAAAAGTTAACAACTTCAGATGATTGTGATTGAATTAATCTACGGATTTCTGGATCATTTTCAAGTAATTTAATTGCCACCCATCTATATGGATATCCTAAATTAAGATTTTTTAATTTAATTAATTGTGTAATTTTTTGTATTCTATCTTCAACTTCAGCACCATATTTTAATGTGGTTATTTTGTTTTTGGATTTATTGAATGCAATATCTGTTGCTACTTCCATTAACTCATGTAAACCTTCCCCTCTTATGGCTATTGTTGCTACTACAGGAACACCTAGAGCAGTTGAAAGTTTTTTTGTATCTATAACTATTCCTTTTTGTTTAGCTAAATCAATTTGATTAATACATACAACCATAGGTACATTCATCTCTTTTAGTTGAATGGTAAAAAATAGGTTACGTTCCAATACTGACGCATCTACAACATTAATTACAACATCAGGCTGTTGAAAGGCAATATATTCCCTTGAAACTATTTCTTCCATGGAGTAGGTTGAAAAAGAGTATATGCCTGGTAGATCAATTACTGTAATATCATTACCTTCAAAAAGCAGCTTTCCTTCAGCTCTTTCCACAGTTTTTCCTGGCCAATTTCCAATTATTTGATTGGATCCTGTAAGTTCATTGAATAGAACACTTTTACCTACATTGGAATTACCTGCAAGTGCAATTGTTATATTCTTTTTTTGGACTTTTTTTGGTTCTTCAGATTTTTTATTACCTAATATTTTGCTGTGTTTTTTAGGTTTGATTGTAGTGCCACTATTCATAAATATTTATCCCTTATAATTATTTATTATCTTCAATTAATTCAACAAAAACATTACATGCTATATCACGGCCTATAGCAAGTTTTGATCCCCGTATAGCAACTTCTACAGGACCACTTAATGGTGCAATTTTAATTACACTAATAAATGCTCCTATGGTAATACCCATATCTAGGAGTCTTCTTATTACTTTATAATCTCCTCTAATAAAAGATACTTTGCCTTTTTGATGGTTTTTAAGTTCCATTATAGGGATCAGATTTTCATTTCGCTTCCCTACTTCATTAACTTCTTCTTCCTTTCGATCTATACATTCTGCGCATGTATTGAACTTTAAGTCACATGCAGGTATAACACTATTACCTGGACATTTATCAGGATGTTCTAATACATGACATAATGCTCTTTCAGCTTCATCTGATAGGGAATGTTCCATTTCACAGGCTTGATCATGTAAAAAATTGTTTTTAAGCTTTAAAATATCATGTAAAAATCTTTCAAGTAACCTATGTTTTCTTGTTACTCTTTTAGCATTTTTTAATCCTTCATCTGTTAATTTAACACCTTTATATTGTGAATAATTCACATATCTCATTTTTTCAAGTTTTTTAAGCATTTCTGATACGCTGGCAGATGTTATACCTAAATTTTTTGATATTTGTGTTGTTTTTACACATTCTTCATTATTACTGATTTTATAGATAGCTTCTAAATATTCTTCGATATTTGCGCTAAGTTTTTCATTATATGACATTTAAGTTCACCTAAAATTCTCTTTGTGAAATAATTGTTTAAAGTCCTATATAAATATTAGGTTTACCTAAAAATAAAATATATTTTCAATATTTAATTAATTCAATATTTAATTAATTCAATATTTAATTAATTCTAATTTGATAATAAAAAAAACATTTAATATTCTTTGAACTATTTCCATTAACAATAAATAAGATTTAACATTATTTTTTTAATCTATTAATTTCAGAAATTTTTTTAATCAATTTCTTATAATATATTAAATTTAGTTTTCACTTTTAATACTTCATATAAGTAAATATAATAATTTTAAAAAAGAGAAAATATAATATGGAAATTACTGTAGAGGATGTTAAAAAATTATCTACTTCGGGGTTAATGGAAAAATTATCCACAAATTCCAATGGACTTTCATCTGAAGATGCTTTTAAAAGGCTTAAGATCTATGGTTATAATGAAATTGAAGAAAATGAACAAAACCATTTAAAAAAATTTTTTAGCTATTTTTGGGGGCCAATACCATGGATGATTGAATTTGCACTTATTTTATCATTATTAATACAACACTGGCCAGAATTTACAGTAATTCTAATATTACTCTTAATAAATGGACTTGTAGGATTTTGGCAGGAAGATAAGGCTGACAATGCCATAGAACTTTTAAAAGAAAAACTTGCATATAATGCACAATTACTAAGAGATGGTAAATGGACGAAAATTACCTCTAAAAATATTGTACCTGGAGATATTACCAAAATAAATCTTGGAGATATTGTTCCAGCTGATATTAAGCTCATAGAAGGTGACTATGTAACGGTAGATGAATCTTCACTTACAGGAGAATCATTACCTGTTGATAAGAAAATAGGAGATATCTGTTATTCTGGTTCAATAATTCAAAAGGGACAAATGAATGGTATTGTATTTGCAACAGGAATGAATACCTTTTTTGGAAGGGCAGCTGGACTTGTATCTACTGTAAGTACAAAAAGCCATCTGCAAAAAGCAGTAATAACAATAGGAAATTATCTGATCATCCTTGATTTTATTATGGTATTTCTTATCTTCATTGTAGGTTTAATTCGTCAAGAAAATTTCTTTGATATTTTAGGATTTGCCCTAGTATTAACAATAGCATCAATACCAGTTGCCCAACCCGCTGTACTTTCTGTAACTCTTACAGTTGGTGCAATGGCCTTAGCTAAAAAAAAAGCAATTGTAAGTAAACTTTCAGCTATTGAAGAAATTGCAGGTATGGATGTGCTTTTTTCTGATAAAACAGGGACTTTAACTAAAAATGAAATTTCTATAGCTAAAATAGAATCATATAATGGTTTTTCAGATAATGATGTTATCTTTTTTGCTGGCTTAGCATCTCTAAGACTGGAACAAGACCCACTTGATAAAGCAATATTAACTAAAATGGACACAACAGAAAATCTTTCTAAAAATGCACAAAACTATAAAATACTAAAATTCAACCCATTCGACCCTATAAGGAAAAGTACAGAATCTGAAATACAATATAAAAATGAATACAAATTTAAAGTTTCTAAAGGAGCTCCACAAGTTATTCTAACATTATTAAATGAAGAAATATTAAAAACTAAGATTGAAAGAAATGTAGATAATTTCGCAGCTAAAGGTTACAGATCATTGGGAGTTGCAAAAACTGATAAAAATGGTGTGTGGGAATTTCTGGGATTAATAGCACTTTATGATCCGCCTAAAAAAAGTTCTAAAAAAACAATAGCAGATGCCAAATCCATGGGAATAGAAGTTAAAATGATAACCGGTGATCATATTGCCATTGCTAAAGAAATTGCAAAGGAATTAGATTTAAACACTAATATACAATTACCTGTCACTTTTTTAGATCAACCAAGACTTGAGGCTGTAAAAACAATTGAAGATGCAAGTGGTTTTGCTGAGGTATTCCCAGAACATAAATATAAAATAGTTGAACTTTTACAAAGCACAGGAAAAATTGTTTGAATGACAGGAGAGGGTGTTAATGATGCACCTGCACTAAAAAAGGCAGATGCAGGAATTGCACTATCTAAAGCAACTGATGCAGCTAAATCAGCAGCAGATATAGTATTAACAAAACCGGGACTTACAGTTATAATTAATGCAATAAAAGAAAGCTATAAAATTTTCCATAGAATGAAAAGCTACTCAATCTATAGAGTTGCAGAAACAATAAGAATACTTATTTTTATTGCAATGGTTATAATGATCTTTAATTTTTATCCTGTAACAGCTATTATGTTAGTTTTCATAGCATTGTTAGATGATATTCCAGTAATGACAATTGCATATGATAAAACTGAAAAAATTAACAGTCCTCAAAAATGGGATATGTACCAAGTATTGGGAATGGCAACATTTCTTGGAATTTTAGGTGTAATATCCTCTTTAATACTATTTTATGTGGGTAAAATAATGTTAAATTTAGATATTGGTGTTTTACAGTCTTTAATATTTTTAAAGCTTGTTGTTGCAGGACATTTAACAATGTTTGTAACACGAAATACAGGACATTTCTGGTCAACTTTACCAAGTGGTATTTTCTTCTGGTCTGTAATATCCACAGACATATTTGCAACCTTGATTGTAATATTCGGAATATTTTTAACACCAATTGGATGGCAACTTGCATTACTTGTATGGATCTATTCAATTGTAGCATTTTTAATTGAAGACCAGTTAAAAATATACTTTGCAATGATCCTTGAAAAATACACAATCAAAAACATTAACACATGTTTAATAAAGAATATTTTAACAAAAAAATAATTCTACATACATTTTTTTTTTTTATTAGATGAATAAGTAGTATACAAATAAATAAATAATTTGTTTAATAAAATAATAGTAACTAATTAAATATTCATAAAAAAAAAGAAATTAAACCCCATAATATATATATATATATATAAATGAATTTCATATGTAAAGGAGGAACTTTTCATGACCAAAAAAATATTATTACCAACAGATGGTTCAAAAAATGCTGAACGGGCAGGTGAATATGCCATATCGCTTGCAGACATAAGTGGTGCATGTATAATTGTATTACATGTAATAGATGCTAACTATCTAGGCGCACTTCCACAACCAGACCTTAGGAAAAGTTTACATAAAGAATTAAGGGCAGATGGACAAAAGGCTGTTGAAAAATTCCAGAAGAATCTTGAAGAAAGCCAATGTAACGGTGCATGTAAAAATATACAATTTAAAACCATAATTAAAGAAGGTAAACCTGCAGATGCTATTCTTAAAACCATTGAAGAAGAAAATGTTGATCAGGTAGTAATGGGTAAATCAGGTAAACATGGATTGGAAAGTGCACTGCTTGGAAGAACCACAGACAGAGTTGTTAGAGAAGCTAAAGTACCTGTTAATATAATAACATAAAAAAAAATTTAGGGTTATATTATATTTACATATTTAGATTTTATTTCTTTTTTTTAATATTTTTTCATCTAATTTTTCCAAGTTTAGTTTTTATAATTATTTTATAATCATTCTAGATCTTTTTAAATAAATTAATTGAAGAAATTATAAAATTTGTAAATATGAAATTATAAGAAAAAATTTCTATTATTTAAAGAATGTTAAAAAAAAATTTTATAGATTTTAAAGTATATTTTAACCTTAAAAAAATATTATTAGTACTACTGGATAATTTGTATTTAATAAATTCTGATGTAATAAAAAGTATTACAAATTAGGGTATAAATATTTATTTCGTAATACTGGTCTAAACATTTATATTATACTAACTGAAATTCATTAATAATTTAACGGATTTCGATCAATTAAATGGGTTTTAAATTCAACATATATATCATAGTCATATTATTATATGTTATAGAGATCTTGTTAGTTATTTTATAAAATTAAAAGGAGGGTTTAAATGCATATACTGGATACTTTTATACCATTGTGGCAATGTGCTATATATTATTTAATATTAATAGTTGCATTGTATTTCTCTCTTAATTGGGCTAGAAAAAATCTTGATGAAAAAATGGTTCCTTTAATGTCAGTTTTAGCTGCGGGTATATTTGCTATCATGTCCATGAACATGCCTGTACCATTTGGAACCAGTGGACATATGGTAGGCGGGGTGCTTGTAGCCATAGTATTCTGTGCTCCCGAGGCAGTAATAATAGTATTTACATTAGTATTATTAGTACAGGGTTTTTTCTTTGCAGATGGGGGAATAACAGCTTTAGGTGTGAATGTACTGAACATGGGAATTATAGGTGGTTTTGCAGGTCTTTACATATTTAAAGCACTGAGGAGAGTAGTTGGGAAATATGTTGCAATAGGTGTTGCATCATGGATGTCAATATTCATAGCTGCAGAAGTAGTTGCTATAGAACTGTGGCTGGCTGGAACATTCCCACTAGTACAAGGACTTGCAGTTATGGGAATATACCATGTATTCATAGGAATTATTGAAGCAGTATTAACAGTTGTTGTAATAATGACATTAGAAAAGTTAAGACCTGACCTGCTTGTATGGAATAGGAAAAAAAATATGAGAATAACACAAACTGAAACAAATGAGGTGATCTCCCAATGAATCGTAGAGATAAATTATTTGTAACCGGTGGTATATTGATTTGTTTAATGATTGTAGTATTTTCATCTTTCTTTGCTTCACCTAATCCTGATGGCTTAGAAAAATCAGCAGAAAACTTTGGAGTTAATGAAACCCAAGCTGTTATTACAGCTCCTTTCCCAGATTATGGAATAGAAGGTTTAGATAAAATTGGTGAGATAGGTGCATTAGTTATTGGTATTCTTGTAACATTAGGATTATCATGGCTAGTTGCAATTTTGATTCGAAGAAAAAAACAACCATAATAATAATATTCCTTCCTATTTTTTTTATTTTTAGATTAAACTGACTATTAAATAGGATTATAGAATATGTTCTTAAATCATTGAGATCAACGCTATTTTAAAAAAGATATTTTTATTAGAATATCTAAAATCATATTTTAATTTAAAATATTTTATATTCAATAATAATACGATTTTTTTCCTGATTTTATTACGAAACTATTGTATGTAATACTTAGAGATAAACTTATATTATGTATGTACATACCTATATTTTAAAGGTTTAATAGTTATTAATATATTATCTAATAAATCCATGGAAATTTATTAATATTATCCTTACAATCAACTTTCATATGAAATATAATCACCAATTCAGAAGAACTTGAATGCCGATAAAAAAAAATGGGAGAATAATTTTATGAGTGGAGTAGGTTCAGTTAGAAATATTGGAAATGAAACTGACAAACAAAGTCCTCTACATTTGATTGATGGTAGAGTAAAGTTAATTTTATTAATTTTTATTATTGTATATGCTGTTTTTTCAACTCAAATAATGGTATTAATAATTTTAGAAATCTATCTACTATTTTTGATATATATATCGAATATTTCCTTAAAAACTTCTTTAATTAGAATATTACTACTTTTACCATTTGGAGGTTTTATAATTGCATTCCAACCATTTATACATCCGGGAATTCCTATTTGGTCAGGTGCTTTTGGAATACAAATTACTGATGCAGGTCTTTTATGGGCTACACTCCTTTTTTCTCGACTTATAGTATCTCTTACTTCTATTGTTCTGTTATCTTCCATAAGTCCTATGCAAGAAGTTGCAGAATCTTTCAGAAAATTGGGAATGCCCAGGGAATTTGCAATGATTTTGAGTCTTATGATAAGATTTTTATTCATGTTCTTTGATGAACTTCAGAAAATTACACATGCACAGAAAACAAGATGCTTTGATGCATTTAATAAAAAACTTTCATATAAATGGCGGATGAAACAATTGGGTTATACTGTAGCAATGATGTTTCTACGTGCATTGGAAAAGGGAGAAACCATATATATGAGCATGGCAAGCAGAGGATATTCTGATAATTCAAATCTTTATCATGATCAAAAGAAAAAATTTGATTTAAATGAATATTTCTTTATTATCACCACATTATTAATTATAGTTTGTCTACAAATTCTGGCATTGTTTTATTTTTCTAAACTGGGCATATTTGGAATGTATATTATTAAATAATAAAGAGGAAAAATATGGTCAAAACAATTATTGAAACAGAAAATATAGGATATACATACGCTGATGGTACTGTAGCGCTCCATAATGTAAATATGGAAATAAAGACAGGGGAAAAAGTAGCAATAGTCGGATCTAATGGTGCAGGCAAATCCACCCTATTTTCACATTTTAATTGTCTTAACA
>JAQVTJ010000129.1 GCA_028700095.1 Methanobacterium sp.
CACCTGATGGTTGGTCAACAGTATTCACACGTACAGACGCTGGAGAAACAATATTCAAAGCAGCAGTCGAAGCAGGTGTTATTGAGACTAAAGCTGTTGATGAAGGTAAATTTGGATTGGAAATGCTCAAAAAATTAGCAACCCAGAAAAAAGAAAAGAACCAAAAAGAAATCGACAGACGAAAAGCAATGGGATTACCAGTTCCATATAAAGCAAGTAGTGAAAAGGAAGATCCACTCGCAAACGTCTAATTTAGGGAAATTGTACAGAAAATAGTAAAGTGGGATTTAGATCCCCTTACTTCTGTCTTTATTTTTAGAATATATTATCTAACTCTTATTTTTAAATTAATTAAAAAAAAATATAAATTAAAAAAAAATTTAAGAATATTATTATTTGGTTATTATTTTACATCCATCAGACTCTACAATTACTGTGTGTTCTGCTTGAGCAACTCTTGCATTGCTTTTTTCCTTTAAAACATGATATGGATATATAGCACGTGATGATAAAAGATGTCTCATTGCCATATTAAGTTGTTTTGAATTTATATGTTCTGTTAACCATCTTTGGGAAAAAGGAAGACTTCTATAATTTTCAATTATTTTAAGCAGTTTTCTTGCTTGCACAATACGCATGGGACGATTTCTTAGGAATCTGAAGATATAGGTGTCATTCATATCACCCACACGTCCAATACCATTAGTTACAAATGGTTCTATTGCAAGAACATCTCCTTCTTGTATTATATGTTTATTATCTTCTTTAATATTAGGTACTGAAACACCTGAATGTAATATCCAACGATCCATACCATGGCCTGTTAAATTGGAAACTGAATTTAGGTTGTTCTGGTTAATTGTTTCTTCAATAGCAGTTCCTACTTTACCAATTTCAATACCCTCCTTTATGGTATTAATAGCACTTTCAAGAGCATTTTGTGCTGTTTCTATCATTTTAATATTTAGATCTTGCTCAGATGGATCAAGATCAGTATCATCACCACCAACAAGAATACTAACTGCTGAATCTGCAATATAACCATCCACATGAGCACCAAGATCTATTTTAACTAAATCTCCTCTTTTAATAGTTGAATCATCATCAGGTGGTGATGTATAATGTGCGGTTATTTCATTTATAGAAACATTACATGGAAAAGCAGGCATTCCTCCCATTTCAATTATATTATTCTCAACATATTCAATAAGATCTATAATTTTCATATCTGCTTTGACATGATTAACAGCCATTTTCCTCACTTTTGAAACAATTTGGCCTGATTTTTTATACTTTTCCATCATAGTCGATCACTTTTTACATATTTAAAATTATTATTTTTTTAATTTTGATTAAACTACATTAATATTAATTCTAATATTTAAAATAGATTTTTCAATTAGTAAATTTAAAATAACATCTAATACAATATAATAATATAAAAAAAAAATATGTTAATAATTTTTTAAAGAATATAAATAAAATGTAGTTAATAATAAAGAATCAACTATACTAAACTTATAGGGGAATGGGACGGTTTTATAGGTTTGGTTTAATAAAAATACGTATATAAGTTTTGATAAACTGTAAAGGGGTAGTAATATGGTAGAAATAGATCAAAATCTGTTTTATATAATAATAGCATCTATAGTAGTTTTTGGACTTACAGTAGCACTTATGCAATGGAGAAGGGTTAGAGAAGCACAGACAAATGTTGAATTTCTAACAAAACAAGCTGAACTTAAAAAAATAGAATTGGTTGAACGTGATCTAGAATCAAAACGTATGATGAGTGATATTGTCCTTTCAAAAGATCAACAAGAAAGATTAACCAATATAAGGGAAACAACTTCTGATCTGATGCATAAAGCAGGATATCTTCATAGTGAGATAAATGAGAGAGTTAATCGTCTTGAAGCTAAGACAGAATATGCAAAACTCCAAAAATTACTTATGGATATAGAAAAAAAGGAAGTTGAACTTGAAAAAAAAACAAGTAATGTTAAGGAGGGAAAACTTAAATGACTCCACTAGAACTGTTTGCAGTCCTTATACTTGCAGGCGCCATTGTAATTTTACTTTATTATTATCTACAAAATACTAGAAATCCAACATTTTCAAGAGTACGTTCTGTAGTCAATCAAACAGGTAAGAATATCCATTCAACTGTTTCAAAGACAGGTGAGGCTCAAGAAAGAAATAGGATTGGAGATAAAATGTCTGGAATGGGAGAAAAAGCCCGTTCAGCAGTTTCTGGTGCAAGTGAAAAAGTAACAATTGATGGCAGTATGATTGATGAAGTAAGTGAAAGAATGGCAGGTGTAGGTGAAATAATAAAGGGAACAGTAAAAGGTGTTCCAAAAAGTACAGATCTACTTTCAAGTAAGATAGAGTTATTTTTAGATGATAAAAGTGATCAGTTAATTAAAGATTGGGATCTTGCAACCAAAAATGATATTACTAATCTTGAAAAAAGATATAATAAAGTATCCCGCGATTTAGGAGAAATTGACAGCAGATTCAATGAATACAGAGGATATACAAATAAAAAAATTGAAAAAATCGAGGAAAGGCTAGATAAACTCGAAAATATGGAAGAATAACCCTAAAAAACCAGTAAATATTATATAATTCATAAATAAATCCATTTATATTTTTTTTATTATTTTTTTTTACTAACTATTAATAAAATATCCATATGTTGGGATTATGAATATTTTATATAATTCCAATAATCATTACATGTTATTTTCTTTATTAAACTATAATATAATCTATTATAGTTAAATTTAGGCAATTTAATGTTAAATGTAAATCATTGAATTAATATAATTAAATGATATTATTTCAATGCAAAACTTTATATGTTGTAAGGTGTAAACAGTCATAGTACAGCGGGGTGGGGTAGTCTGGTGATCCCGCGGGGCTCATAACCCCGAGAGCCCTAGTTCAAATCTAGGCCCCGCTATTTTTATCTTTTTTAAATGGCAAGCCGAAGGGCAGCTAACGGTTTTTCGTAAACTGAGGAAACTCCATCCATCATACAGAACCGTGGTGTCAGAAGGCATACGCTGAGAAGTGTGACTATGGAGCAGAAACGACACGTCTTTTGATGAATGACTATGATGCAAAGCTGAAGACATCAAAAGGAACGGTGAAACGGCCATTCCACGGGATGCAAGGGTAAATACTACTAATGAGTCCTGTACAAGGTAGAGGTAATCCGCATAGATGAATGCTGCTTAAACAGAAGGTGGGTTACTCTCGGCATGCCATTTAATTAAAATGATTTTTTCCCTGTTTTAACAAGTTGTTATGAATTGTAGTTTTGGCTGTCTATCTCTATTTTGAGGCAGTTGTGCAGTGTTTCTAGTTTTTCCAGTTAATGAATATTTGGCTAATTTATGAATTAAATTTTATATAAACGTTTTTTCTTTATTTTAGTTAATAATTTCTTTTAATTATGATTTAATCTAGTTTAGAAAATATATGTTTATAGGGAATATTTTATGTTAAATAAATTTTTTTATATTAATAATAAAACTATTCAAGATAATTCCATATTAAATCTATATCATTGTATTTAATTCTATTGTAGTTTATTGCACCATAAATTTTATATATAAAACGAACTAAAATATAACTATATAGAAATATTGCCTTTATATTTTCCAGAGAAACAGGTGATATTTAAAATACTGTAACTAGGGGCATTAAATATATAAAAAAATAATTATTATGCATTGTTTTATAATCTCTGGAATAGCCCCAAAAATTAGATAAAAATAAAGCACAAAAAAAATAAGAAGTGGGGAGCTGTATCTATGAAGGATAAGTTTTGGATTTTTTTTATAGTATTTTTGGTGCTTAGTATTACACCTGCAAGTGCATCAGGGTTGGGTGTGCTTAGTAAAGGGATGAAGGAAGAGAATAGTCTGTTAGATCAAGACGGTAAAAATGTTATTAAACATGCGGATAATGTTAAAGGTTATGGTGAGGGTATATTACGTTGTGTAGTTAATATTTTCCATTGTATTCGTTTTATAGCTGCTAATATTTGGAAGTGGTGGAATTGGGATGAGGTATGGGATAATATCTGTAAAGCCGCGAAAAATGTCTATAAAATAAATAATTATATAGACAGCACAGCTAACGAAGGCTCTGGAACATTAATGTCAATACTCTATCTGGTAATAGATGCCATAACATCAGTTGGTACTGTAAAAAGTGCTAATAATAAATTGTCAAACAAGGATGAACTTAAATTAAGTAGTGAAAAATTAGTACCACTAAATAATTTATATGTAAATAATGAAACTAACCTAGATAATCAAACCAACAATATAACTAAACCAAACAATATTAAAGCAAGTCATGGTTCAAATTTAAATATACAAAATATATCTGTTGACAATCTTCAAACAGGAGATGTAGTAATATACAATAGTAAAGGCCTATATTACAGATACCTCCAATTTATATCAATTAAAGATCAAACCACAGAAGCATTAAACCAAAACATTAGTACACAAATAGTGGTATTAAATGGACCCTATAACAAAATTAAAGAAATCCCTTACAATGATTTTATAAAAGATTATACTGGCCAAGCCA
>JAQVTJ010000130.1 GCA_028700095.1 Methanobacterium sp.
CCGTGTCAGGGAGGTATCATACCCCTAGACCACCGGCCCAAAATGAGTCCATCTTGAATATAACTCTATTCCTATATAAACCTTTTGTAGTGGTAAAAAAAGATTAATTTTTATAGTATATCTTTATTTTTTTATTGGAATGATTTTTTTTTTAACTATGAGGAAGAGGTTATATGAATATATAATTTAGAAATTATATTTTAAAAAAATAATTAGTATTATTTTTATATAATTTTAATATTATATTTTTAAACCCTATAAATTATCTAATATTTTATTAATTCCACCTTATTTCTACCTTGTTTAGATGGTTTTAAGACTATGGGTATTATAATTTAACAAAAATTTTTATATGCTTGGGATTACATAATAATATATTAGTATATAATATTTTTTTTGGGATTTAAAAAAATAAATTTGTTTATAGGGAGGTATATAATTTGGATATTGGAGATCCTATTAAAACAACTGTTGAAGAAATTCGGAAAGTTTTAAATATTGAAAATGTGGTTGGAAATACCATAGAAACTGATGATAAAATTTTAGTTCCCATTACTCGAATGGGCATGGGGTTTGGAGCAGGTAAAGCTGAAACTAATGGAACTGATAACTCTGGAGGGGCTGGTGCTGGTGGTGCGGCAGGTATTGAACCTGTTGCCATGGTTGTTATCTTTAAAAATGTGGATGGTCCTGAAGGTGTGAAAGTTATGTCTTTAAAAAATCCAGATCCTCTATCTAGAGCTATAGGTGAGATTAGTAATGCTGCTTTGGAGATCATGGGTCAGGGAAGTAAAATTATAAAAGAAAAAACTAATAAAAAGGAAAAAGTAGATATTGAAGATAGTAAAGATAGAACTAAGATAGAAATAGAAGATGAATAGATAATATTATTTTTTTTTTAAATTCACAGAATGGGTAGGAGATTCTAGTTGATAAACATTCTCATAATGCTTCTTATAATTTTTTTCTTTATGTGTATAATGAAGATACCTTTCCATATTAACTTTGTAATGAGTAATAGTGGTTTAGAATTTAATGGATATTTTAAAGTTACATGGATGAGAATTCCCTTATTTAAACATAATATATCCCACCGAGAAAATAAAAAAGTTAAAAAGGAACATAAGAAACTAAGGGATAATAAAAAACCAGAATGGAATTTAAAAAGGTTTCTAAAGATTTTTAATCTATTTGTAGAAGTTCTACCCTATTTTCAAAAGATTTGCTATGCTTTTATTAGTGCATTGTCTTTGGAAAAACTGGTAGTCCATCTAAATATTGGAATGGACAGTCCAGTAGATACAGCACAAGTTACCGGGATATTATGGTCAATATCTTCATGGATAAATCCATATCCTAACATGGCAATATATATCCAACCAAAATTTATGAAACCAAGATTTGATGGAAAAATAGAGCTGGTTTTAAATTTAAAGCTTTTATGGATAGTTATGAGATTATTAAATCTAATTACTAAAAAGCCTGTAAGAAATTTGATTAGAGAAATTAGGACATAATTAGATAAATATTTATTTTTATATAAAAATTTAATTAAAAAAAGTGGATATTTTTATTGATCTAACAATTCTATAATATAAAATTGGATTTATTGAATTAGTTAATATAATTTTTTATTCCAAGAATTGGTGTTAAAAAAATTTTTTAAAGAATGTTTATTTAATTTTATATCCATATCTCTATGGTGGATATTTTAGTTTAAAAAAATAAGAGTGTTTATAGATATGTTTAGAAACATATGATTAAACATGGCTGTATTGTGGAATGTTGCTAGTATATAGTACCATCATCTATCATAAAGTGGGGTTAGATACTTTTGATATAATATATATTTAAAAAATTATTTATAAAAAAAAATAAAAAAATAATATTATTTATTTTTATTTATTTTAATCTATTTTTATGAATTCTGATGGGGATGCTTGGCATATTGGACATTGGTCAGGTTTTTGGTTTTCTACTGTGTTTCCACATAATGTACAGACATAATAATTTACTTCTTTTTTGTTATCTAAATTTTTTAGGGCTTTTTGGTATAATGTGGCATGTATTTCTTCTACTTGATTTGCAACTTCAAATGTCCATCTTGCTGCATCATGTTTTTCTGCTTTGGCCTCTGCAATAAAATTGGGATACATTTCTTTAAATTCTTCGGTTTCTCTTTTTATGGCTTTAAAAAGGTTTTCTTTGGTTTCTTTTATTTTACCTGCAATTTCAAGATGGTTAAGTGCATGTATTGTTTCTGCTTTAGCTGCTGCTCTAAATAATTTTGCAATTTGTTTATATCCTTCTTGATCTGCTTTTTTTGCAAATGCTAAATATTTTTTGTTTGCCTGGGATTCACCTGCAAACGCTTCCATTAAATTTTCTTTTGAACTCATTTATTATTTACCTCACACTACAAATATTAATAATAGAAAAATAGGGTATGGATACAGTTATATAATTTTAATTTAGTTAAAATAAATGTTATTAATATAATGGTGAATATATATTCTATTTGATACTTATTTTTATTTATATGATAAAAAAATATTTTTAATATTAATACTCTATTTTTAGTTTAAAAAAAGTTAATTTGTTATGATTTTTTTTATTAGGGGTTTTAGAAAATAGAATAAATTAAAAAAAAGGAAGAATTTAGGCTGTTTTAACAGCCATGTCTATGTCATCTGCTTTGACAGTTTTTCTTCCAGCGTGTTTTGCAAGTTTTACGGCTTTTTTAGCTATTTCTTCACCTTTTTCTTCGAGTGATTTGGCTAAAGCCTCTTTTGCATCATCACTAATTCTTTGAGCACCAGCATTTTTTATGATTCTTCCTACTGGAGCAATTGGTAATTCAGCCATACTTTCACCTCCTATTCATCCTAGGGATATTTAATATTTAAATTTATCGGTTTTACTCGGATTTTTAGCCAGGACTTATTCAATGGTCTGTCATTAAATGAGATCATTATATAACCAAAACTTATAAGGGTGTTAAGTAAAATATCAAATGTCATGTTTGAGCAGTTAAAGATTGACAACCACATAGAGGAAATACTCGGAAAATCTTTAAAAACCAATATATCTAATGAAGAAGCTGTTATTCTTATGAATACTACAGGAAGAGAGCTTCAGGCCCTTTTAGTTGCTGCAGATGTTCGGCGTGAAGAGATTGTTGGTGATAAAGTTACATATATTCAAAATTGGAATATTAATTTCACTAATATATGTACTGGTAATTGTGGTTTTTGTGCATTTAAAAAGGATGAAAATAGTGGTGAATCATATTTTTTAGGTATGGATGAAATTGTTAAAAGGGCTAAAATAGCATGGGATAATGGTGCTGTTGAGGTATGTATACAAGGAGGTCTTCATCCTGATGTTGATGCATATTATTATGAAGAACTTTTACAAAAATTGAGATCAGAACTTCCTGATATGTATATACATGCATTTTCTCCAATGGAAATTTTATATGGTGCAGAAAAGGCTGATATATCTATTTTAGAGGAATTGAAAATGTTAAAGGATGCAGGTTTAGATTCAATTCCAGGAAATGCTGCTGAAATATTAAATGATAATATTCGAAAGATTATATGTCCAAGTAAGATGAGCACAGCTAGATGGGTTGAAATTGTTGAAACTGCACATAAAAAGGGGATACCCACAACTTGTACTATGATGTATGGTCATGTTGAGGATGTTAATGATAGAGTGGAACATATGGATATTTTAAGAAATATACAGAAGAGAACTGGTGGTTTCACAGAATTTGTACCGTTAACATTTATGCATAAAAATACAGAACTTTATAGAAATGGTAAAGCTATGCCAGGATCTACTGGAATTGATGATTTAAAGGTATATGCTATTTCCAGACTGATGTTTGGAGATATATTACCTAATATACAGGTTTCATGGGTTAAACTCGGTTTTAAATTTGCCCAAATCTGTTTAGGTGCGGGTGCAAATGATTTAGGAGGTACATTAGGTGAAGAAAACATATCCAAATCTGCTGGTGCCCAATATGGAGTAAGAACTAATCCTATTAATTTTCAAAGGATAATTCGGAATATGGGACGTGTACCTGCTAAAAGAGATACTTTGTATAAGAATATTCAAATTATATAGTTAAAAAAATATTATTATTTCTTTTTTTTTAGGTGTGGGATATGAATTTTCTTTTTTTTATATTGGATTTAGGTTTTGTTTTATGGCTTTTTCAAGGTTTTTGATTATTGCTGGTCCTGTTGAGGTGCCAATTTTTGTCGCTCCTGCATTTATCATTTCAAGTGTTGTGTTAAGGTTTCTTATTCCTCCAGATGCTTTAATATTCATAGTGGATCCTATTGTTTTTTTGATGAGTAATATGTCTGGTATGTTTGCTCCGGAATATCCTATTCCTGTGGATGTTTTAATATAATCTGCTCCTGCTTCTTTTGATATTTCACAGGCTCTTATTTTTTCATTATTTGTGAGTAAGGCTGTTTCTATTATAACTTTTACAATCATACCATCT
>JAQVTJ010000131.1 GCA_028700095.1 Methanobacterium sp.
TGCAGCTGCTGCATTTCCAGGACAAAATGAATATTGATTTTCAGTTACTGTAAAATTCCAATTATGAACTGGTACTGTAAAATTTAAATTATAAGCACAAGATCCATCAAAAGTATTTACAGAATAATTTCCACCTGCTTGTAATCCTGAAACTGTATAAGTATTTGAATTACTAAATATAATAGAACTATTATAAGTGGAAGTAGTTCCTGTTGAAATAACAGAATAAGTATTAAAACCTGGTGGAGCAGCCTGAGCTGGAATCATTCCTATAACTGCTACTCCATTGTTAGCTCCAGGGCATATTAATTTATTTGAAATTATTGAAATAGCTCCTGGTGTAGTTGCATTTAAAATATATTTAATAGAATCTTGACAACCTTGAGTTGTTGTATATTTTAGATAAACAAATCCTCCATTTGTTGGATTTGATAAAGTATAATTAGATAAAGTACCAGCTGGAGTTGTGTTATTATACCATTGAATATTTGATCCTCCATTTGTTTGAAAATAAGCTACACTTCCACAATATGGCTTAATTAAAGTTGTTAAAGGAACTGGTTGAGAAGGAATAAATACTGTTGTAGATTGTGTTCCACAACCTGCTGCATTCAAACCCGCAATAGTAATTGTATAATTTCCTGTAGGTAAACCAGTTACAACTGAATTTGTTCCTACTGTTTGATTACTAGAATTTGTCCAAGTATAAGTGTAACCTGTACCTGATCCATTTCCATAAACTGTAGCTGTACCAGAAGCACCACCAGGACAAGTTGCAGTTGTATTTGTACCTGCAATATTGACTTGAGTAAAATTTAAAGTATTAACTGATGTAAATGTACATCCTGAACCTGCAATCATTGTTACAGTATAAGATTGACCTTGTTGTGGATTTAAAATTGTCAATGAAGATTGAGTACCTTGAGGTGCTGCTATAATTCCATTTGGACCATACCATTGATATGAATTATAACCACTAGGTGCTGCAATTTGAGCTTGATTTGCACCAGCACAAAATGATACTGGACCTGCAATATTTTGACCAGGTCCAGGAATACCTGTTCCTATAATTTGACCACCACATTTAGCATCAAAAAATACCATTCCATAATGGCCTGAAAAAATACAATCTGAATTTATAATTTCTATTGTAACACAAGTACCAATAAAAGGAGTTAAATCAATATATCTAACAAACCAAGTTGGTGTAAAAGATAATCCTCCTGAAACTGAATATCCAGGTGCTCCATTAGGGCAATTTTGACCTTGTGATTGTAAAGATAAAGATGAACAAGCTAAAGGTGCTCCTAAACAATCAAACATTCTAATTTCTAATTTAGGTTGTTCACAACATTGGTGAGTACCATCTTCCCAAACACCTGCATATGCAAATTGAAAAACACTATTAGCAGATGTAACTGGAAATACTTGTGAAATTTTTGTTTCTAATGAATAAGGAGTAAATTGGTTATTCATTTGAATAACATTATTTCCACCTAAAGGAGAAGCCCCTAATGCTCCTATTCCAGGAATACCAGTTATTGGAGTTGTAACTACCCAAAGTTTAGGAGAACCTGCTGTCCATAAATTAGTATTATTACAAGTTCCATTTACAGCTCTTGATGAAATAGTCCATCCTGTAATTGCTGTAGAATTACCTGAACCTGTATATGTACCAGGAGTTGTTGCTTCAAAATCTTCATTAACACATGGAGCAACGTTTATTACATTACCTCCTCCCCCTATTGGTTTTCCATTTACTTTTGGAGAATTTATTACAGGAATAGGTTTATTTAAATTATATTTTTGATTTATATAATTTCTTTTAAAATAAGGAGCAGTGTTAAAATATTCCTTACCTGAAACTCCATGATTTAACATTAATTCTGTTCTAACTTTTGTTTCGTTAAATCCATTTAATGAATCACCATAATTTTGAAATGGTGTTTGAGCAGACGCTCCAATCATTCCGATTAGGAATGTTAAAATTAATAACAATTTTTTCATTGTAGTATATGATTTATATTATTAAATATACCAATAATATTGTCCTAAACCCAATAATTGTTTATATACTGAGGTAAACGGGCATATGAATGAGGTAACAAAAAGGGCCTTGCGGCCCTTAATTAATCCTTAAATTCTTGATATACTCGAAGTATATCTTCTACTATTTCATGTCGATGGTTTTTCTTTAAAGTGCAAATTTTTACACCTTTAATTTTTTCCTCTAAACGATTAAAAAATGATATACCTGAATCTTTTCTGCTTGGTAAATCTGTTTGAGCTAAATCTCCACAAAATATCATTTTACCTCCTTTACCTAAACGACCTAACATCATTTCGGTTTGGTTATGAGTAATATTTTGACATTCGTCTACTATTACTAAACATTTTGGAAAAGTTCTACCTCTCATAAATGCAAAAGGAACAATTTCAATTTGTTGTTCTTCAACCATTTTATCAATCTTTTCCTTATTATAAAGTAAGTAGAAGTTTGCATAAATTGGAGCTAACCAAGGATCCATTTTCTCTTTTAAATCACCAGGTAAAAACCCAATTTCTTCTTTTGATACAGTTGGTCTAGTAATGATCAACTTATCCATTTCCTTTTTAAATACTAAATCAAGAGCTATTTGACATGCTAAAAGTGTTTTACCAGATCCAGCAGCACCTTTTAATAAAGTGATAGGGTTATCTAGTATAATCTGTTTAGCTTCTTTTTGTTCTTCATTTAACGAAAGTTGAAAACGAATTTCTCCTTTAGGTTTACGACCTTGATTTTCTTCAGATTGTTGAGACATAATAATGATTTAGTATTATATCCTTAAATATAATACCATAAATTAATTTAACAAAATTTTATTGTGGTTTTTCTTCTGTGAATAGTTCAGTAATGAATTTTCCAGCTACAGTCAGGATAAAAAATACCCCTATAACGATTTTTAGAACATGGTCTCCAAAAATTTCGCTAATATTATCAAATGCTAATAGACCACCCCCTACAACAAGCATACCAGTAGCTAGGATAGCATTACCTATTCTCTTCCATTTTCTTGGTGTTGGTGCGTCTAATTTGTTTAAAAGGTTTCCCATGTTCTTGTTTATTATACATATTGGAGAATTTTGTTACTCTTTTCTCTGTTTTCCTTCTTTGATAAAGGTTGTGTATTTTTATAATTAAAACACTCATTTAGTTGCTGTGGATCACTTAAGTCAAATGAATCAATTGGTTTAATATGATCTATTTCCCAATACGAACCATAATTTTCCCAATTCATTTCACTTGTGAATTTTGATTCTAAATATTGTTTATAATCTACTATTGAACAACCTAAATATTTAATTGTTCTGTTCGATTTGGTTACTTTATTTTTATTTAAATGACCATTTAATAAAGCACCTATTGACTTCTTAAGTCTAAAAAGAGGATCAGTTTTAAGTCTATTTCTTTCCCATTCACGATATTGCTCTTTATTGTTGTGATAATGATCATGACAATATTCTCTAAAATACTCTCTATTGTCTTCTCTATATTTTTGATGATAATCTTTTCTTTCTTCTTTATTATCACTATAATATTTTTTCTTCTCCGCTCTACAACAAATATTACAATAGCGATGTAAACCATCTACTGTATCTTTTCGTTTATAAAACTCAGATTCATCTTTTGGGATATTACATTTTAAACATGTCTTCATAAAACTCGGGGCTATTTAAATTAAAAGAAAACCGAGTATCACTACTCGGCTTTCAATATTATAAGTTATTCTTATAGGGTGTTTAATCCTGTTACGAATAGTTTTGCATAGAATTCCGGTCTTACCATTTTCTTAGCGTAACGAGTTAATAATCCCTTACCTGGTGTGTAAGTATCTGGATCATAAACTAGTGGTGTCATGATTAATGGAACATATGGTGCGAACACAGCTCCTGTTTCCAAGAATTGGCTACCTTTGTATCCACAAAGCACTGTATTTTCTAACATGTAAGGGTTTTTATACACCTTGTAACGTCCGTTGATAGTACCTGCTTTTTGTACACCAAATGCATATTTCATTGTTTCTGCATCGCTATTATCTGCGGCAAATCCTGGGATTGACTCTAGAATAGTAGACACTGCTGGAGAACATACTAAGAAGTTAATACCACCTCTCATTGTCTTTTGGTGAACAATGTTTGACAATTTATTAATTTTTGTTCCTAAAGTTTGGAACCATCCACCTTGAGTGTTGTAGAAACCTAAGTTAGTTCTAGTAACTGTAGATCCTGACACGCTCACTGCGTCATTGTTTACTGCTGACCAATATTCAACACCTGCAGATGCGTTTTGGATTAACATATCAAGAATTTCCATGTCAATCTCTAAAGAGATATATTCACTCATAATTGATGTTAATTCTGCCTCTGCGTCTAATGACTGGTAT
>JAQVTJ010000028.1 GCA_028700095.1 Methanobacterium sp.
GAACCAGTAGATGCCATAAGTCTGGAAACTTGTGTACTTGGTGGTGTAACACCATGATCACAAAATGAAACAAGGACAGATTCAAACATTTTAGAATCATTTCCACAGGGCATTTTTCCTTTAATAAGTAAATATGCCATTTCAGAATAGGATATATTTCCTATTAGATCTTCCTGTGGATATCCCCTTGTAACAATATTATTAGGCTCAATTCGGGTTATGGAGGTTTTCCACTTGGGATTTGTTAATTTTAATATATTTTCCACAGTTTCTCTTCTAATTACCATAAAAATTCACTCCAAATATTTGGAAGGCAAGTTTACGGAGGCTTTTCTGGGCTCTACACAACAACAAGGGCGTGTACAAGTTATTCTCACACCACTAGCTCTTTGAGGTCCAATATTTACAAAAGATCCTAGTGCAGTTATAGAACCACCAATTCCAAGCACGCCAGTATTAGTATTGTTAAGCGTTTTTGTAAGGATATTCTCTAATTCAGACTGGTTGTTAAGGTTTCCATATGCCATTGCCTTCAACATAAGCGATGTAGCTTCAAAATGAGTTCTACCAATGCCAATAGTTGGAATACAAGGCGTGCATCCAAGCATTGTAATCTCTGATCTCAACCATGTTAAAACTTCTTCAAATACTTTTCTATGATCACGCTTGTGGAAAACCTTATATGTATGTGCACGTATTTCAGGACCTCCACCAAGCATCAATATATGTATATTAACTTCCTTTCCTTCCATACTATCAGCCATAATAGAAGGAGCTACAAGTTTATCAGGCTTACTATATAACCCTTTTGACTGTTCAATTCTTTCAATGGAATTTCCCTTGACAGCCATGGGCCTAGCAGGAAGTGCACTTAATCCTTTAGCTATTCCTTTATTTATATCTTGAAAAAAGTTAATGGGAAGTTGACTTTCATTTCCAACTTCAATAAGAACATGGGGTATTCCAGTATCATCACATAATGGAATTTTATTTGTTTTAGCAATTTTCGCATTTTCAAGTAGAAGTTCAAGAACCCATTTAGCATTATTATTTGTTTCATTTTCAATTGCATGTCTATAAGCATCTAACTGATCATTTCTAAAGGTTGTACTTGCTTCTATAACTGCTTTTTTAATTAAATCAACTAAAACCATTATTTTATACTCCAAATATAAATTTATTTCTAAATTATTTATTTAATGTGAACTTATTATTTTTTTTATAATAATATTTTCTAAATATTATATTTCTGGTATTGCCATATCATCTGTTCCAAGTTTAGAAATTTTGGCTTGTGAATAATAACGTTCAACCATATTTTGAACTAGAAAAACCTGTTTCACCCTTTGATTTGCTTGGTTTTGTGTTGTTTCCCATCCATGATGTGCTGCAACTGATCCTCCTGTTTTAAGATAGACTGGTGCTGCATTTTTTATTATATCTGGTGCTTCATAATGTCGTATAAAACCTCCGGAAGATTTCGGATTTTCCATATGTAAATCCAGGGAAATATTTATTGAATTTCTAATTGAGGCCATCATTGGAATTTGAAGATCTCTTACAGGATTAAAAGAATTTGCCCCTGTTTCTTCCAGAAGTTTTGCTGATGCAGGATTACCATGCCCACAATGAGCTGAAACTTTAAAATGTGTATTTTTCGATAATTCTCCTTTTTCACGCATTTTATCCAATACCCAGAGCAAACCTTCATCATAAACCAAAATACCCCTCACACCTAATTTTGTGGCACGTTTAACATCTTCTATTGCATATAAAAGATTTTTATAACCCCTTAACCTATATCCTATTCTAGCTCCTTCTTTTGTATTTGCAGATGCACTGGTATCATAGGTTGCTCTTGGACCAACACTTAAAAACAATTCTAATCTAGCATCTATTGCAATATTAACCATTTCTTCAATTTCTTTATCTGTTAAAAGCATAATACCTTTGGTTTGAGTTACTCTATGAACACTTACATTATATTGATCTGTTGCATTAACTAATGCTGCCATTGCAACAGGATTTTGAATACCTGGAATTTCAAAACGATACTGGGCACCATCTGGAAAACGTTTTTCTGATACTTTATATTGTTGATCAACTTCTTCAATACCAATCTCCCTTAAAAAATCTTCACTATCCATTAAACCACCCTTTAAATAATAAATCCAACTTAAATTTAACAAAATATATACTAAATATAATTTTTAAATCTTTTTTTTATCTATAATTTAAATGCATTATTCAATATTTCCATTAGATCATTCATTTTATATGATTCCAGTTCATTGACAAGATTTAAAATATCTAAATCCAATTTAGGATTTAGATAATGGAATTTATCCAATATTTCACCATGACTAAAAGGATTTTCAGGCTCTCCTTTTGGTAAATTTACTCTAGAAAAATATTTTTTCTTATTTGTAACTACAGTAACCTCCGAAGGTCTTTTTCCAGGGTAGAGTTTATTAAAATCCCTATCAATATCTATATTAATTTTAGATGCCATTGAAACAGTTTCAGAATCAATTTCCATATCCTCTAAGTTTAATCCACCATTTAAAATACCAAGTGCAGATGTAATTGGCAGACTTTGCCTAACAGATTCAATGCTTTGTGGATTATAATCATCATGTTCTGCAGCGATTTCATAGGTTTTAATATTAATTGATAGTATATCCTCTGTTTTTGTTCCATCTAAAATCATCTGATTATATATGTTAATTATAGCATCAATTGTTGAATGAAGATGTCTGCATATAGGATATTTTTTAAAATAAACATCAGTTATATGATATTTTTTATTTTCCAAGATCTTATCTGATTTATTTTTATAATTTATATAATGATTTCCAGAAACCATAGCTTTTAAAAATCCTTCCCTACCCTCAATAATTGAATTAGCACCATTAAAACCATTTTTAGCAAGTAGGGCAGATATTACACCTGCTTGTGCTGCTTTACCTGCATGTAAATGTTTTCCCATACTACCTGCATGGTCAGATTCTAATAATCCTGCAGCTTGTGTACCTGCAAGTCCTAAGGCATTAATAGTATCTTTAGATCCTAAGCCCATAATCTTAGATGATGCTGCAGCTGCTCCGAATGTTCCACAAGTACCTGTACTATGAAAACCATTATTTCGATGTTTGGGATTTATTATCATCCCCAGAATAATTGAAATCTGATAACCTGCAACAATGGAACTAATAAATTCTTCACCTGTTTTATTATAAGTTTCTGACAATGCTAATGCAGCAGGAATTACAGAACATCCTGGATGAAGCTGTGCAAAACGATGTCCATCATCAAGATCAAGACTATGTGCAAAAATCCCATTCATAAAAGGTGCATCTCTACAATTCACCTTTCCAAAACCTAAAACAGTAGATGATCCACCTTTATTAAATAAATTCTTAACTATATTTCCACTTTTAGTTTTTGATCCTCTAAGGGAAACAGCTAAAAAATCTATGAAACATAATTTAGTCTTGTTTATAACGTTCTCAGGAAGTTTGTTATAATTTGTATTAATAATAATATTTGTTAATTCAGATATCATGGTAGCTATAAATATATAATATAATATACAATATTTTTTTTGTTTAAACTATATTTTATCTTATTTATTTTTCCCTAATAATGGGTTTACTTAAATGTCTTCTTGCAGAAGATGGTGTTTCGTAGAATCCTTTTTTAATATTTCTTACTAATTCAATTCTCTCTTTTTCTCCATTTCTTATTTTAGCACTGCATTTAGGACATTTATAACCTTTACCTGTACCTGCAGATTTCATTCTTTTACCACAAGCACAAATAGGATTTAATAATTTTATAGGTATTGCTAATTCTAATAATTCAAATTTTTCAATATTTAATGTGCCTTTTTTATTTATTCCTTCTCCTACTCCACCATAAACCTGTAGAACATCTCCAGCTTCAAGTTCTCTTACATGATCTCTGAATTTTTTAGTTGGTTCGTATGCTGCACATTCTATTTCTCCAGATTCATCTTTAAGAGTAAATATTAAATGTCCACCATCAATTATATGTGGCTTATCCTTAACAACACCTTCAACTATGTAACATTGGAATTTTTCCATATCTCTAATATTATTAATTTTTTGAAGATGCATATCTGTATGTTGATTAGTTAAATATACACAATATCTTTCCACTTTTTCTGCGACTTGTACAATATCTTTTGCTTTCATTAAAATTCCATAATTTTCACTTCGTATACCATAAAGCACAGGACATGGTGTGTGAGGTTCAATTGCAATATATCCTTCATCTAGATTGTCAAAAGTTTCAGGATAAGTATGTTTATCCATTTCTCTAACAGATTCATGGTTTATTTGTCTGGGTTTACCATAGTTTTCAGCAATTCTATATGCAAGCAATTCATAGGTTTTATCATCAAGCGGACAGCTTATAGCAGCTAAAGCACCTATAATTCCTCTGCCATTTTTATATTTATAAAAATCAGCCCCTACTTTATTTAAAAGATTTTCTGCATCTTCTATAGAAACTATATTTCTAATGGCTTTCAATGCAAATTCCTCTAATTGAGAGGTTATACTGCCCTCATAGAACACTACTCCAGGATTTGTTCGTTCATCTTCAAGTACTGATAATTTCTGAACACATTCTAAAACTATTTTTTTTACTTCTTCTACATCTTCCACTTCTTTTAATTCTAATTTAAAGGATGTAGCACCATTTCCTCGTGTTTTAAATCTTGCAAATGGGTTTAAACGTATTAGTCTGGGATGTCCAGTAATGTTAAAACCACAATCTTTAAGTTTGGAGATTATAACACAAGTTATATAGGTGGTACACATTCCTGAACTGGAATCTGTATCATCAATTCCAATGTATAATAATATATTGTTCATAATATTTCACCGGTGATTAAATTTGCAGAAAGCTAACATTCCAGCTCAAAGAGATCATATCCTCATTGAGATAAATGAACTTCTCTCTAACCATGGTTTTGAAACTTCTAATATATATGATAGAAGTTGTTTTGATATGGTTGCAAGAAAGGAATTGGAACTTTTACTTCTTAAGATACTTATAAATATTGATGGTTTCACAGGTAACCAAGCAGGAGAAATAAAGAAAGTTGCAGGATCATTTTTTGCATCACCTCTTATAGTAGGGATTAAATCTAAAAATGAATATTTAGAGGAAGATGTTGTTTATGAAAGACATGGTATTCCTGTTATAGCTAAAGATACCCTTAGAAATATGATTGTTGATAATGTTTATCCTGAAGTTTTCGCAGATCGTGGCGGTTACTATGTTCAAATGGATGGTGAAATTATAAAATCTGTTAGAGAATCTCAAAATATTTCAAGAAAGGATTTAGCAGATAAAGCCCATGTTTCCAGGGAAACAATTTATAAATATGAACGAGGAATGGTAAGAGCATTTCCAGAAACTGCTATAATGCTTGAAAATATTCTAAATATGAAAATAACACTTTCAGTTAATTTATTAAGAACTCCAAATTTTGATAAAACTGAAATTTCAGATAATATAAAAACCAACACTCCATTAAATATTGAAATCCCATCTAATTTAGCAAATCTTGGATTTGGAATTATATCCACAAACAGAACACCATTTGATGCTCTTGCCAACCACAAATCCCCAAAAAGAACATCAAAAGAAGATAGTACAGTTATAACTAACATGGAAAAAAACAGAAATCAACAAGCACTTAAAAAAATGGCTTTAAATGTAAAGGATTTATCTGAAATAACAGGATCTGATGCAGTATTTTTATTAAATGGTAAAAAATTTATAAAATGTATTGAAGGAATACCAGTGGTACATAACTGGGAAATAAAAGAAATGAAAAGCTCAAAAGAATTTTTAGAAATTGTAAGAGAACGTAGAGATTGTAATTAAAAAAGATATTATATAAACTATAAATTCATTTATAAAAAAAAATCCCTATTAAAATATAGAATAATACAAGTAAATATGATATAAAAAAAATTTTATTGAGAAGCCAAAAGATTAAATGTTTCTTCTGCTTCTTTTACTGAGGCAATTCCAATAGTAACAATATCCACAAAATTGGTTGTCTTTAAATAATCAAAGGCTTCTTTAGGTTGGAGTATTCCTGCTGCAAGTACTTTTTTTGCAATCACAGTTTTCTTAAGACTTTTAATCATATTATTAAGATCAGTTCTTTCATCTATTCCATAGGTATCACAGTCCATTAAATATCCTAATTTATTCACTGGTACCATATAAAGATCAAACAGATCCAGTATTGGTGATTTAAGTAGTTTGGCTGTGATTTTAAAAGGCATATGTGTGACAAGACCAGCTACACTTTTTTCATCTTTAATTAACTGAAGTTTTTCTTCAATAAAATTCCAATCCATATTATCTGTAACATCTGCATGAAGAAGCATTGAATTGGCATGTAAATCTGAGAATAGTTCAATATCTTCAGTTTCCCTACCTTGCCTTACAGTACCCATAATATCCATATTATAACCTGTTTCCTGAGCCTCTACAAGTGTTTCTATTACATGAGAATAGGGAATTACTTGAATACCAGTTATACCTAAATTATATGATGTTTTAATTATTTCAAGTATATTTTCAGGATTATTATAGAAATCAAGCTGATAAAGTCGTGCTCTATGTCCAAAATGAGGAGCAGCAATAAAAGGAGAAGTTCCAAGTAATGTTCTTGGAATTTCTAATTGAGATATTTTTATTTTACCTTCAAACATTTTAATTTTACTCCACTGGCTGGGCAACTACAGCAGTACCATATACTAAAATTTCCTGCATAATATCACTTATAGCATCAGAATCAAATCTTGCACTTATTATTGCATTTGCACCCATTTCTTGTGCATGTTGAATACATCGTTCAAGTGCTTCATTTCTTGATTGTTGCATCATCTGAACATATTCTTTTATTTCTCCCCCAAACATTGAACGTAACCCTGCTCCTATCTGTCCTCCAACACCTCTGCTTCGTACAGTTAATCCATATACAAATCCTTTTGTTTCTAATATTTCATATCCCGGCACATAATTAGAGCTTACAATTATAAATTCATCGATAGAAACCAAACATAATCCCTCCCACAAAAATTTTTTTTTATATAATTATTAAAGAAGTTTTTAATTAATTATTTTCTATTTTCTTTTTAGAGTTTCTTATATTTTTCCAACCCACTAAAAAAAAAATATTATATAATAATTGATATTATTTTAAATTTACCAATTTTATTTTATTTTATTTTCCAAAAACCATTATAATAGAATTTTATAAATGGAAGTTCCTATAAATTTAAACTCCTCAACTTCATATAATAATAATAATAATAATAATAATAATAATAATAATAATAATAATAATAATAATAATAATAATAATAATAATAATAATAATAATAATAATAATAATAATAATAATAATAATAATAATAATAGAAGAACTGTAGCTGGTGAAAAGATGGATAAAAAAGTACTTATCGCTGATCAAATAAACGAAAAAGGAATAGATGAACTTAAAGATATTGTAGAAGTAATTCCTAACTTTACAATATCAAATGAAGAATT
Source organism: Methanobacterium sp. (assembly GCA_028700095.1). GTDB lineage: Archaea > Methanobacteriota > Methanobacteria > Methanobacteriales > Methanobacteriaceae > Methanobacterium_B. The sequence continues at coordinate 7,606 of JAQVTJ010000028.1, forward strand.
ATTAGAAGCTATTAAAGATTTTGATGCTATAATCGTAAGAAGCAGAACTAAAGTGACTCGTGAAATAATTGAAGCATCAGATAAGCTTAGAATAATTGCCCGTGCAGGGGTGGGTGTTGACAATGTAGATGTCCAGGCAGCTACTGAACGAGGGATAATGGTTATAAATGCACCTGAATCAACATCTATAACTGTTGCTGAACATACAATGGGATTAATACTTGCGCTTTCACGTAAAATTGCCATGGCAGATAACTCAGTTAAAAATGGGAATTGGGAAAAAGGCAGATTTATGGGTGTTGAGCTTAATGGAAAAACCCTTGGTGTAATTGGAATGGGAAGAATCGGAAACCAAGTAGTGACACGTTCAAAGGCATTTGGAATGGATACATTAGTATATGACCCTTATATTACCAAAAAATCAGCTTTAGAATTAGGAGTAACTGTAGTAGATCTTGAAACCCTTATAAAAGAATCTGATGTAATGACAATACATGTGCCACTTAAACCAGAAACCAAATATCTCATTTCAAAATCACAATTTGAAATGATGAAAGAAAATGTATTTATAGTTAACTGTGCAAGGGGAGGGATTATTAATGAAGATGATCTATACAATGCTCTTTCAAATAACCAAATAAGAGGAGCAGGACTTGATGTATTTGAAAATGAACCTCCAAAAAATAGTAAATTATTAGAACTTGATAATGTGGTATTAACTCCACATATTGCAGCATCAACAAAGGAAGCTCAAAGAGATGCAGCTATAATTGTATGTAATGAGATAAAAAAAGTTTTCAAAGGAACATCTCCAAAGAATGTAATTAACATGCCAGTACTTGACCCTGAAACATCTAGCCTAATAAAACCATACTTCACACTTATAGAAAAGATTGGAAAGTTCATAATACAAACAGCTAAGGGTAATATTAATGAAATAGATGTAACTTATTGCGGAGCACTTTCAGAAATTCCTAAACAGGATATTTTAACCAGATGATATTACAAGAAGTATTAAATCCCATTTTAAACGAACCTGTAAACCTTGTAAATGCAAGTACAGTTGCTGAAAATAGGGGTATAATAGTTACTGAAGGAAAAAGGTATGATGCTAAAGGCCATAAAAGTTTGATAAAGGTTGAAATGAAATCAGATCATAATAATGTATGTGTTGAAGGAGTATTTAACCAACATCGGCCTAGAATGATTATGATAAATGGATATAATGTTGATGTTGAACCTGAAGGTATTATGTTAATTTCAATATATAATGATAAACCTGGAATAATCGGAGCATTCGGTACAAAAATTGGCGAACATGATATTAACATAGCTGAAATGCAGGTTGGTAGAAAAGAGCTTGGTGGTGAAGCTTTAATGGTACTTAAAGTAGACCAAATAATCCCGGAATTTATTATATCTGAAATTAAAAATCTTGAAGATATCAATGAAGTTGTATCTGTGAATCTTTAATAATAAAAATACATTTTCTTTCTAATTTTTTTTAATATATGTATTAAATAAAAATTAGGGGTTTATTATATAATTGTATAGTTAACAAGATCTCCATAACTATTATAAACACGTATACTTTCCTTATTATAGGGTTGTGCAATTATTATATGGAAATAACCATGCTTTGAAAAAAATTGTAGATCTGCTGCAGATGGCTGTGCACTGTAAATAGGATGGCTGTGAACAGAACCCACAGCATCTGATAACATGGGCATCATAAATATTTCCATAACAGCACCAGATTCTGATGCAGCTCCTGGAAGAAAAATAAGACCATTAATTTTTAGAATATTATCTTCAACTTTTCCCTGAAGCATTGCACTAAATTCATTGGGATAAAATTCTTTTGCAATATTAATTATTTCTTCTATTAATTCCTGGTCAATATGTACTTGAGAGAATTTATTCTTTTTTAATCCAAACATTTTTTTATAATACCTTCCAAACAATTTTGTTTTGACAAAAATTTGAATCAGAACTTTTTTATATTTTTTTTTATATGTTCAATGAATTTTTGTTGAAAAATTCTTTACTAAACAATGGTAAATTCCAATCAATATGTATTTTCAAACGTTTAGATATAACTTTTTTATTTTTCATTGGATTATATCCATTAACTGAAACTTCTTTTTTATATATTCCAATACCTCTTCTTTGCCAGGGAGGTAGTTCAGATATATTTACCCCTCTTTTAAAGAGAATTTCATGAAGGGCGCTGCTATTTTTTTTATTTAAAATTTCCATTGTATGGGATTTATTAAATTCTTTTCTAAGTTTCCAGTAACTATAACCATTCAAACAATTTCTCCAAGCTTCATTTTGTTGTGTTTTAAAATATTCAAAAACACCCCTATCTGAAAGTGGTATTATTCTAGAATCAAATGATATAGGTTTCAATGTTTCATATAAAGAATTGTCTTTGAAATTTTTAAACAAATTTTTAGTAAATGATCCAGATATAAAACTGGCAAATACTGAGTCAAGTTTTTCAACACGACCATTGAATGGTATATCAGATAATAAAATATTAATTTCATCTGAAAATGTAAATATAAATTCAGGACTAAATTCTATGAAAAAATCATTACATATACCAACCATTAAATTTGCAAAATTAGTATCATAGGGTCTTTCAAGTTTAAGATCATTGGATAATTTTGAAAAATTTCTACCATCAGCTCTTATAACTATTTTCGAACCACAAGGAACTTTTAAATTTGAATATATTTCACATTCCTTCATTTTTATAACCATTCTTTTTATAACACATTCAATTTTTATTCATATTCAAAAAAATTTTTATAATAACCCGATATATAAAATAAATTCTAGATAAAAAAATAAGGAGATAACTTGTCTTATTTAATATATAATGTTATTTAATTATGTTCCTATCTTTAAAGTTTCATTTAAACTATTTAATAGTTTTATAGCAGAATATGCGGCCATAACACTTGTTTTAGGATTTAGTGTGCATCTAATATTTTGGGTTATGGTTGTTATATCACCGAAATCTCCTACAACATGTACTTCATGCATATTTCTATCAACTACGGGATCTGCTATTATTTTAACATCAATTTCCCTTCCACATGCAAGACTAAGTGCAGCTGCAACATTTATATTCATAGGAAACTTTAAAACAGCATCTCCGGCTTTGCCTTCATATAATATGGTTTCTTTATCTGTTGAAACCCCTAAAGATTTAGGTGGCTTTCGAGTTATAAGTGTTGCACTTTCTATTTTCCCGATTGAAGTAGCTTTAATACCATCAAGTCCTACTATTGCACCTGAAGGTGCATAAATTTTTGTATTATGTTGTGATGCCAATGTTTTAAGTTTTGTTTTAAGTTTTGGATCCATTAATGCCCCTATACTCATGATAATAACATCAACGCCATGTTCAAGTATTTGGGGTACTGTTTCTGAAACTGCTTGTGGGGATGCTGCTTCAATTACAAGATCAACTTTGTCTAACATATTTTTTATGTCAAGCACCACAGTACCATCCACTTGTGATGCTAAATTTTCAGCACGTTCCATATCTCTATCATAAAAATATTTCAGATCAACACCAAGCTTTCCTTCAACTGCAAAATTAGTTATAATATTAGCTATGGCGCCACATCCGAGAATACCAACTTTCATATTTAGTCTTCCTATATTTGTGGATTACTTACACGGGTTTCTACTATTTCTGGACTTATTAATAATATATCTCCAACAGCCTGAACTCGTTCATAGGATATTTCTATATTCCCGTCCTCTTTAAACGGCCGGATTTCATCTCCTTCTGGAACAATTCTTATGCTGGTTTTTATTACATCCTTTATTCCCACACTTTTTTTATCTGATTTCATTGCTGTTGTTTTTAAGACTGATACCCTACCTTTCTTAATGTTCAATACAACGTCCTGAACCCTTCCAACATATTTTCCACGTGTTGTGTATACATCTAAATTGTACAGGCTTGATAATTCTACCATTAATACCACCTATTCTTTATTATGGCATGTTATATTAAAGATGATTGCCATTTTATCTTTTCATATGTCTTAATCAATTTCTTAAACTAATATAAATTTAAATCCCTCTATATACTTAAACCTTACGACAAATAAGTGAATAATCCAGTTTCAGAACTTCATAATATAAAAATAGTATATTAATATTTTATTAAGTTAGAATTCAATAAAAAGGTTTAAATATCATTTACTTTACATTTACAGAATTTACCTATATTATATTAAATATTAATTAATTAATTAAATAAGCAAATGCAAATAAAATTGGACTAAATAATGTCAGACGATAAACAGGTCTAATATAGTTATGGCACATTGAAAAATTTTCCATTTTATGTATGTTGTAATTTAATGTTTTATTAAGAACTTTAGATAAATAATAACCCCAAAATCCTAAAAAGATTAATATAATGCCTGAAAGAGGGATAATCCCTAACCAAATTCCTAATGGAATTAATATAAAATATGGGAGATAAAGAAATGGTGAAATAATTTTGATAGTGTTTTTTATTCCAAATTTTATAGGAAGTGTAATTACACCCTCTTTTTTTATCTCCTTCCATATCCTGAAAATCCTTTAGTGATGTTGCTCCAAAATGATAAATTGTGAATATTAATCCTAAATACCATGGTATGGGATTCCATATAGATGCAACTATACTCCAACTAGCAATAGTTAATAATAATCCTCTTGATATTGCAATGGAACTGTTTGATAAATACCATGTTTTTTTTTATTTTAAATGGTGGTACAGAATATAAAATGGAGATTATTACAGAGATAATTAATATAATGAAAAAGTGTGTATTTACAAAAATTCCACAAAATAAACAGGCAATATATAATATAATTGAAAAAATTAATGAATTTTTTAGGGATATATCTCCATGTGGTATAGGACGGAAAGGTTTGGAAATTTTATCCGCTTTTATATCGCAAACCTGATTAATGGAATTTGAAGCTCCATTTAAACATAACATCGATAATAATGCTAATAATACAGATATAATTGGTGGAATTCCTTGGGATGCAATAATACTAATTGATAATATTATTGTTATAATTCCAATATTTGTAATAGGCCGGGTCAACTGCCAATAAGCTGAAATTTTTGTAGAATATACGATTTCAATACCTTCCATTTAATTAATTTTATAATAATATTCTTATATATAATGGAGGATAACAATAAAGATTTCCATAAAAAAACAAGATTTATAGAATAGATAAAGTGGTTTATAAATTATATTTAGAAATATGAATTTTTTTAGTTATTATATATTTTCTTTTAATTATTAATTTAAATTTATTTAGAATATGTTAATAAATAGTAAATGAAAAAAAAAATAATTAGCTAAAAATTATATAATGTCAATTTAAAACTTAGATAAATTAATTTGGATAAAATTCCCTAATTAACTAAAGAATTTAAACTTATATTATTAATATTTTTATATTTAGGTGAAAAAAAATGTGGGATACAAGTAAGGATTATAGATTACGTGTTTTAGAAAAATCTGTTGAATTATTTATAAAAACAGCTGAAGGTGCGAATTTAAAAGGTATATGGAATAAAAGGAAATGTTTAACAACAGCCAGGGCAATGTTACCTGAAATACAGGTTATGTATTTCTCTTATATGGAACCAGAAGATCTTGCAAAATCTGAACAAATAACTCATATGAAAAAACAAGTAAAAGAAATAACAGAAGCTTTAGGTGGAGATCATTGGCATCTTCAATTTTTAAAGCTTGTAACGAAAGATGAGAAGGTAAAACTTCAAGAATCTATAGCTAAAATGAAATTTGCTTTGAATACTATTTCAACAGTGGATAAAAGATTATCTCTGGGACCTATAAATGATCCTGTTATTGGTATAGATATTAAAACAGGTGAAATTGTAAGTATTCAAAAATTAGATAAATTATTTATATGTAACATTACTTTTGGAGATACAGCATTAACAGTTGTTACCAATGATTTAACAGTTAAGGAAGGTAACAGGGTAGGAGTTGCAATTTTACCACCATCAGTATTTATGGGTGTTACAAGTCAAGGAATATTTCTTGGCGGAGAAAATGGTGTTCTAAAGGAAGTTGAAGGAAATTTAGGTGAAATGTCACGGGGAATCCCTCTTGAATCACTTAATGAAACAAGGAATTTAGTTGAAACATTTTTAAAATAGTATAATATAATTAATCCAGATTATATTTTTTTTATATTATTAATAGGAAAATAATTAATATAAGCTATACTCACAAATAAGAATAGGTTAAAGTAGATTTTTATGGTGGAGTAGATGAGATAGGTGGAAATAAAATATTAGTAGGCTCAAATTCCACATCCATATTTTTAGACTTTGGAATGAGCTTTAATAAAGCTAATAACTATTTTTCAGAATTTCTCCAGCCCCGTAAAGGCAATGGAATAATGGATTTTATTGAATTGGATCTTCTACCTAAGATTAATGGAGTTTACAGGGAAGATTATCTTCGCCATAGTGGTTTAAACTCTTTAGAAAAACCTTCTATAGAAGGACTTCTGTTAAGCCATGCACATATGGATCATTCTGCCTATATACATCATTTACGTTATGATATACCTCTTTATATGACTGAAGAATCCCAACTAATTCTTAAAGTGTTAGAAGATACTAGTGTCATGTCTTTTGGTGAAACATTGGAATATAAACAAACCTTTAATTTCACTCCAAAAAAACGGGTGGAAGGTTTTAAAAGACTTAATGGTAAAGATGCTAGGATTAAAAGGGAAATAAATATTATTAAACCATATAAAAACTTTGAAATAGGTGATTTAACAATTAAAAGTGCTCCTGTTGATCATTTACTTCCTGGTGCTACTGCTTTTATAATTGAAGATAATATGGAAACATTAGTTTATACAGGAGATCTTAGATTTCATGGTAGAAAACCTGAAATTACAAAAAAATTTGTGAAAGAATCAAAAAAAGTAAATCCGCATATAATGATATCGGAAGGTATAAGAATTGATAGTTCCAGTACAGAAGCAGAGGAAGACATAGAAATTAAGGCTAAAACTCTTATAGCCGGATTTAATGGTCTTGTTATTGTTAATTTTCCAGTTAGAGATCTTGATAGACTTTTAACTTTTTACAAAGTAGCTAAAGAAACAGATAGAATTCTTGTTGTTAATTTGAAACAAGCATATATGCTTAAACTTTTTAGTGGTAAAGGATATCCTGAACTACAAGATGTGGGTGTATATATTCCTAGGAGAGGTTGGGGATTAATTAGTGATGATTCTTTTGTTTGTTGGGATGGTGAATGGTTATGTGGATCCCAGATTGATGAATCACAAAGATGTTCTGATTTTAAGAATTGGGAAAGAGAATTTATTGAAGGAGATAATACTGTAAATTATATAGATCTTCAAGAAAATCCTGAAAAATATTTATTTAGATGTGATTTCTTTGAATTAAAGGAATTAATAGATGTAAAACCTGAAAAAGCCATCTATATTAAATCAGTTACTGAACCATTTGATGATGAAATGGAATTTGATGAAAAACGTGTAAATAATTGGTTGAAACATTTTAATTTATGCCCTGTACATAAAATGCATGTTTCAGGCCATGCTTCAGGACCAGAATTACTTGATATGATAAGGGATGTAAATCCTGAAATCCTCTATCCTATACATACAGTAAATAAAGAACTTTTCAAAGTATTAGAAGAAGATGGTATAAAAGTGGTATATCCAAATTATCCAATGAAATTGAGAAAAAAAGAAAATTTTTAACCTTATTTTAAATCAATATCCAACAAATATAACTTCTTATCTATTAATTTTACATAATAAAATAATATATTTGATCTTGGTTCTTTTAGGGATATTATATTTATATAATAGATATTTATCAAACTATTAATAGTCCATAAATAACATTACAGACACCTATAACTGAGTATTATAAACTATTAGATTATACAGAGATTATAATTTCCCTATTTTATAGTAATATTTATATATAAAAAATTAATAACTATGTGTGGTGTAATAAAGTGATTTAAGCTTCTAATTATTTATAACAAATTTTTAGAGGTGGTGTTATATATGGGGTTTATATTATTTGCAGCTAAAAATATATTTAGAAGTAAATTAAGGCTCATATTCACATTAATACTATTAACAATAGGTATTATGGCAGTAGCTGGGGGTGTGCAGGGGCTATCAATAGTTTTTCCATCCAATACTGAACTTATTGGAAGTGCGGATTTTAGGATTTCTAATATGGATAATAATAGTAATTACACATTTTCATTAGATGAATTAAAAAATATACAATCCACAGCAGGGGTAACAGAAGCTATAGGTACTCTATTATTGCCAAATACAGTTTATGAAAATCATAGTGGAAAAGAAACAAAACTTAAAAAGTGTTTCATAGGTTTTAAGGGATCAAATTTTGCTAATAATAGCACTTTACCCGGATTAGGACATATAGAATTAATTAAAGGCCGTTTAATAAATGAAAAGTCATATGAAGTAATAATTACCCGAAGTTATAGTGAAGATCAAAATTTAGATATAGGGGATAATATTACAATATACCACCCAAGATCCTTCCAACAATATCTAAAGGAAAATGAACCATATGTAGGAAATATTTCTAGTGATGACAAATTTCCCATTGTAAAATTTACAATTGTGGGTATTATAAACCCTTTAAACACAGAGTTCTTGAGAAATGCTGCTCAATTAAATGGTATTATAAGTTTAGATGTGACTAACCAACTTATTTATAATTCATCTAATCTAAAATTTGATTTTATAAATGTAAAAACAGATCCTCAACAATTACAACAAGTAAAAAGTACTATAAACCAATCTAACCCTAATTACGCTATTTGGAGTGAAAAACCATCCAATGGACTTTCTGATTCAGCGTTACAATTAATTCTATTCTCCCTATTTATGGGTAGTTTATTAATGTTAATAGCAACTTTGAAGAGTATAAGCGAACGTATAAGAGAATTCGGTGTGTTAAAAGATTTAGGATGGGGTAATAAACGTATCATGGCCATGTTATATATGGAAACAACCATACAAACAGTAATAGCCTGGACCATTACATCACTAATAATAATATTTATGTATCTATTATCTCCTGCAGGATCTTCATTTTTTATTGAAAAATTCGCTTCAATAGTTTCACTTCTAATTGTAACTTTGGCAATTTCATTAATTATACCATTACTTGGTACATTATTACCTGCTGCATATATACTGCGTTTAAAACATACAGAGGCATTAAAATATGAATAATAATAGTAGCTAGGAACGTTTAAGAGTTTGGAAAAGGTAAAAATGGTTATAACTTTATATCCACTTGGGCTGTATTATCTTGAAATTTAAAAGTAGTCGATAAATAAAAATAGATATGTATAGATTTTTCAATAAAGGTATTTGTAAATATTTTTAGTTATGTGAATTTATTGCTTAGATTGTTAATGCTGTTATTAACATTTTGGAGGTCAGTGTTGGTTACTTCATTTCCAAGTCCTGATAAATAATTTTTATAGAAAAGTGCTGCAATAATTGTAATTACTATAATACCGCCAAATAATAACATAAGTTCTGCTGAACTTTGTCCTGTTTCTTCTTTTATAATGTCCATATTTTCACTTACCTAATATTATTAAAATCCTATGATTAAATTTCCAAAGGTTTTTATTATATAGAAAATTCCATAAGCAACAGGAACAAGAACAAATG
>JAQVTJ010000132.1 GCA_028700095.1 Methanobacterium sp.
TAATATTATAAGCATGTTTGATAACGCCTTTCCCAGCTTGATCAAGCTGATTACTATCTTCCTTCATTTCTTTACTTAGTACATTCCTTTCAGAAGCATTATAGGTGTTATACTAACTACCAAAATTATTATGAATATAATCCAAAATTTATCTTTCATATCAATCCTCCATTAATAAAAACAGATTTTTTATATATTTTCCCAAAAAAAAATAATTTGATAATAATAAATATAATTTACAAATTATTATAGTTACCGAAAATTATTTATCCTTTTATTGTTTTGTCTTTTAATTTGTTAGATTAATACAATGATTATTAATGGATATTTTATATAATAGAAAATATAATGTTTAATTTGGGAAATATTATTACTACGCTTACAAATATTTAAACTTGTTATATGCCTCATAAATTCATAAACTAATATTAATAACCTTAGACACCATTTTTCAGCTAATTATCCTTACTTATCGCTGAATATATAACTTTTATTAAACTATATTATTCCAATTTTTAGAATAAAAAAAAGTATACCTTAATAGAGTGGGGTACATAAAAATTTTATTATATTATTTGTTATACAAATACACTTATAACATTCATTTGTTACACATAACCTATTTAATTGGATGATCCAACTATATGTTTATAAAAATCATTGCAAAAATAATCAATCATTTCTAAATTAATTTATTACTATACAACAAACTTTTTTTTATTACATGAATTCTCGATCTTAATGTTATATATCCCTGCTTATTTTATTTAAATTAAATATAAAAAAAATGATTTGTATATTGATAATTTAGTTAATAAATTGTATTAAATAATTGTGTGTAATTTTTTAATAGATTATAGTTGTAGTTAGGATTTTTTTTATAGAATATCCCCACAAAATACTTAATTGAGTTAATATAAGATATTAATATAATATATTTAGGGATTAAATATGATAAAAGCCAATGAAAGTATAGGATTGAAGGTGTATAATACCTATTGTGAAGCATTTAAAGGGTTTTGTTTTAGGGTTATTGTAACAGCTGAAGACATGGAAACTGTTAGAAGAGCTGCTTATGATGCAACATCCACACCAGGAACTGTAATTGGTAGGGTTGAAGGAGGTATTGAATCCTTTCTTGTTAAAAAACAAACACCCGATGGAAGGTATGGTGCAATACTCCAATTTTGGTATAATAATAATAACATTGAAAAATTTGAATTAGAATTATCCTATAGAATTAGACAGGATATATTAGTTAAACCATTTACAACTGTGTTTAATGCATCTATAGATCCCATTGGAAAAATCAATACAATGAAAAATATTGGACATTGTGGAGATGGATATGAATGGGAAGAAAAATTATATGAAAGAACAATGATTGTTGTACCTATAGCCATACCTAACTTTAAAATTGAAAGAGAATTAGGATATATGAATGGTATAATGGGTGCAAATTTCTGGTATATGTGTAATGAGAAAAAAACAGTTATAAAAGCTGGAAAAGCTGCTTTAAATGCTATTAAAGAAGTTAAAGGGGTTATCACACCTTTTGATATATGCTCAGCAGCAAGTAAAACCCAAACAAATTATCCATGGATAGGTCCTACAACTAACCATCCATACTGTCCATCACTTAAAAATATGTTAAAAGAAAATTCATTTGTCCCCGATAATGTTAATTATATCCCAGAAATAGTTATAAATGGTCTAAACAAGAAATTAGTAGAAAAAGCTATGAAAGCAGGTATTGAAGCAGTGATTAATTTTGATGATGTTTTACATGTTTCAGCTGGAAATTATAATGGAATACTTGGAGAATATAAAATAAATCTAAGAGGGTTATTTAGATGAAACTGGATGCAATTGGATTTGGTGCGCTTAACATGGATAAACTCTTCCAAGTTAATAAAATTGCACATAATGATGAAGAATCTTATATAATAGGTTCATCAGAGTCATTTGGTGGTTCAGCTGCCAATACTATTGTTGGACTATCAAGACTTGGAATGAAAACAGGATTTATTGGAAAAATAGGACCTGATAGAGAAGGAAGTCTACTTTATAACAACCTAAAAAATGAGAACATTAACACTAATGGGGTTATTATAACATCAAATGGAAAAAGCGGATCCGTAAATGGTTATGTTGATATTAAAGGTCAAAGAGCTCTTTATGTTGATCCTGGTGTTAATGATTGTATTGGAGAAAAAGAAGTAGATAATGAATATGTTGATTCAACTAAAGTTTTTCATATCACATCCTTTGTTGGGAATTTCCATGAAAAATCCATTAATACACAAAAAAATATTTTAAATGAAATATCATCTAAGGTAAGTGTGAGTTTTGATCCAGGAAGACTGTATATTGAAAGGGGCATTGAATTTTTAGATAAATATTTTATACATACAGATATCCTACTCATTAATCAAACAGAATTAAACCTTCTAATGTTAGAAAAAACAAATGCAAAGGATATAATAAAAATTGAATTAAATATAAATAAAATACAAGAAGAATATGGGATAGAAATTGTTGCAGTTAAAATGGGTGATAAAGGATCATTTGTAAGTAATTATAATGAATCATATTTTATTGAAGCCTTTGATGTTCCATGTGTTGATACAACAGGAGCCGGAGATGCTTTTAATGCAGGTTTTCTTTATGGATATATAACAGGTGAAAGTTTAAAACAATCAGCAATAGAAGGTAACTATATTGCATCACGTTGTATAACAGAAAACGGTGCAACAGATGGACTTCCAGATATATCCAAACTTGAAAATTTTATTAACAGAAATCAAATCCATTTTTATTAAGAAATAGAAATAATTGGAAATTATATTAAATATTAAATTTATAATAATTATAATATAAACCACATTTTATTAGATATTTATATTTTTCTAAATATATAAAAAAAATTAGAAGAGTTAGAATTTATTTATTTATATTCAGGTTAAATGATATAGGTGTAAGATTATGGATATAATATTTAAAAAAAAGAAAGATACACTTGTTAATGAAGTAGTGGCAAAGTCCACAGATCCTGATCAAGGTGTAGAAGATTTTAAAGCAGAAATTGAGAATTGCTCTCTTGGACAGAAATTCATAACCATATCACCAGAATGTATAAGATGTAACTTATGTGTTAAAGAATGTCCTGTAAATGCTATTGATGAAGCAAAATCCACAAAACCTGCTAAAATACTTGATAGCTGTGTTAAATGTGAGATATGTGCACAAACATGTCCTGTTAATGCAATTAAAGTTATTGAAAGCACTTCTAATTTAGATGAGGATTTAACTTATGAACTCAACACAATAAAAGTACCGCATAGAACACTTAGAATGGAGAAGATAGATGTAAATAAGGATAAATGTAACTCATGTGGTGATTGTATTAAATTCTGCCCAACAGGAGCAATAAAAGTATCTGATGAGGATAAAGCAGTCATTGATCTTGATGCATGTATTGGTTGTGGTGCTTGTGCAAATATATGTGGAGAAGATGCAGTTACTGTTATAAGAAGAGTGGGAAATATATTTAAAACCAAAGAACTTATGGTTGATGATGATAAATGTGTTGCCTGTAGTGTATGTGAAGAAAACTGTCCTGTTGATGCTATAAAATTAAGAGATGATAATATTATTTTTTCTAAAGATAAATGCATATTATGTGAAGTTTGTTCTAAAAAATGCCCTGTAGGTGCATTAAAACTTGAGAGGTTGTCAAATGAAAGTTAAAGAAATTATGGATAAGGATTTTATTGCTATTAACCAGGATATGGATATTGTTGAAGCATCTATTAAAATGGAGTCTCATAAGAAATTTACAACACCAGTATTAGATAATAAGAAACATTTAATTGGATGGATTACATCTTTAGATGTTACAAGGGGTTTAAGGGAAAACCATAAAAAGATTAAGGAAATAATGCATTCCAAAGATGATATTGTACATGTACATGAAAATGATGCTGCACGTATAGCTGTATTAGCTGCGTCTAGGCATAAAGTTGTTAGTATACCTGTTCTTAACAATGAAAATAAGGTTGTAGGGGTAGTAAGAACTTTTGATATAGTAAAAACATTATCAAGCCTATATGATATTAATGTATCTAAAATATTTGAAGCAATGGTTCGTGAGCTTAAAGGTGTTACATGGGATGAACTAATGGAAGCATCTGCAATAGTAACAAAGAGAGAAACTGGAAAACGTGTAACAGCCAAAGACTATGAACAAAGAATTAAAAATGCAACCTTTGGAGAAGCTATATGGGCTACTGGAGGGCTTGAAAAGTTTTTTGTAGGTTTAATTGCTATTGGAGAACTTGTAATAGCAAGAAAAATTGCAAAAGCTCGA
>JAQVTJ010000133.1 GCA_028700095.1 Methanobacterium sp.
AAAAAAAGGGAGGATTAAATTTATTTAAATTTAATATTAGAATGCTCCTCCTCCACCCCCACCAAATCCTCCACCTACATCTCCAACACCACCAAAGTCTCCGCCTGATCCAGTAGATGCTGTGGATATTCCAGTGTCAAATGCTGTGGATAGAAGATAATATCCACCATAATAATGGAATAGATAAATATCACTGCCCTGTAATTCCTCTTTTGGAACTGATAATTCCATGGCTTTTCTAACAGCAGCAGCAGCACCCAATGCTGTTGCATAAACCAAATATTTATTCCATATTACAATAGATTCTGGAGGATATTCCTTTATTAAACTAAAATCTTGAATATACTTCTTGAAGTTATGCCATTTAGCATCATACTCCTCACCATAAGATGTCCATTGTCCAGCTATCTTTTCCGGTAATATCAATGAAATAACTGCTGTTAAACCTAAGATTATTGACATTATAATGGCATAAACTGCTGCAGGTAGTGGATCAGATATAGCAATGAAAAAAACCATTATAGCAACTGCTAAACCAAACCCTCCAAAGATTTTAATATATTTATCCCCTTTTTTATTAAAGAACTTTTTCAGTTCATTATTATTTAAAAACTGATTTTTGATATTATTTACCCAACTCGTATAGGTTTCTTTGAAAGATTTTGTAGTGTCACGATCTGATAGATTATCAGAGATAGCATCCAATGATATTATACCATTGTTTTCATATTGTTTTAAAAAGTTCATTACAGATAGTTCAAACCTTTTAAGCGTTGCAGAATCCTTTTCTGTGTTAATCTTTAGAAACATTGATTTATCCACCCCATATCCTTCATTATCTGAGTTTATTGTATGGATAAGGAAATATTTTCTATTGATTAAATCCATTATAGTTGCTTTGAAACCATCTAAATCTGGTACACCAACTTTTTTAGAAAATCCAGAACCACATATGGCATTTACAATTGCAGGAGGATCATCTGTTGGAATGTCCCGTTCATATTCTGCACTGTAATCTATTTTAGGTTCTCTACCAAACCGAATATATATAAAAAATGGTAGTAAAAGAGCTAAAAGCATTAATACTGAAAGTATTTTATACATAGCTGTTTTGAAATTCAATGAATTCTGATAATCATGTTGGATCTTTAATATTTCATCTAAACCATTCTGATTTATTATTTTGGCATTTACAGGGTTTGCTATAAATTGATCTTTAGGTATTACCATTCTCACTTCAAAGAAGCTTCCAGATGGAACATTAGTACTTGTTATATATAATATATTTTTATCCCAAGAAGAATTCGCTGTAAAATAGGGAGGATTAAGCCAATACTGTACTCCTGTATTGGAATTCAAATGTATGTTAGCTATAACCTGTCCAATATTAACATCCCAATTTTTACCCACTAGTTTATATTGTAATTCCACTATATCATTGTAAGATTTTATTCCATGGAGAAAATCATATTCAATTCTAACATTAACATCTTTATTTGTGATAGGAATAGTTTTTGAGGGGTCAGAATATAGATATACTTGTATACGTTTAGTTGTGCCTTGATCAATTAGTTTATAATTAGTATAAACATTTTCTGCAGATACTTTTATGTTAATTAACTGTTGTGGTGATGTAAGAGGTATATCACGATATATTCCATTATATGTTCCTTTGAATGAATAATGGATAATTTCAACTACATGGAGTGTTCCATCGTTTTGTACAAATAGATCTTCATTTAAAATTGGGATAGTATAGCTCCGATCAGCTGCAAATGATGCTTCTGCACCAGCAATTACAGATAGAGAAAAAAAGATGATTAAAGTTATATAAAACTTTTTATCCATCTTTTATCACCTAGAATTTAACTTCAGGAACTACACGATCAGATTCAGCAATTTCGAAATATTCTGCCTCGGTGAAATGGAAAAGTGAGGCTAGTATATTGCTTGGAAACATCTGTACCTTGTTATTGAACATTAAAACAGTATCATTATAACATTGTCTGGAATATGCTATTTTATCCTCTGTTTCTGAGAGCTGTGCTTGAAGCTGTCTGAAGTTTTCACTTGCCTTTAGTTCAGGATAATTTTCAGCTACAGCAAATAAAGATTTTAATGAATCTGTTAACATATTATTTGCTTCTGCATTTTCTTGAACGGTTTTAGCATTCATAAGACTTGATCTGGCCTTGGTAACATTTTCAAAAACTGTTTTTTCATGTTTCGCATACCCTTTCACAGTTTCAACAAGATTTGGGATAAGATCTGCTCTTCTTTTAAGCTGAACATCTATCTGGGACCAGGCATTTTTTACCCTGTTTCTAAGCTGTATTAGGCCATTATACTGGTAAATAATATATATAACCAGTATTATAGCCATAATTAATATTATAATTTCTATTATCATTATATCTCCTCCTCTTTAAAATCCATTATATATTTTATTATCTGATATTATATTATTTAAGTATTGGAAATTATTTGTATTTAAAAAAAGAAATTATTTTAAAAGTAGATATAAAAACGAAAACTTAATTCATATCTATAATCAATTAAATATCGAGAAGAAAAATATTTAAGAGGTGATTTGGATGGGAGAGAAAAATAATTTTGGTAAAGAGGAAGTACAGAAAAAAGCATTAGATGCGAAAAATACAGCAGAAGGGTTAAAAGAAAAAACTTCAAAAAAACAGGCGGAAAATGTAAAAAAAGATGAAATAAAGAGTAATATATTAAATAAATCATCTGAAATAAAAGAAATTGCCCTGGAAAAAGAAACAGATCTTAAAAATAAAGCTTTAGAAGTTAAAAAAGGCGCTTTAAAGAAAACAGCAGATTCAAAAGAAAGTGCTCTTATGAAAACATCTGAAATAAAAGAAAACACCCATGAAAAATCCTCTGAAATAATGGCAGATACTGCAGATAAAGCTGCTGAATTAAGAGAAAATGCTGAAAAAACTCGAAAACAAGCTGAACGTAAAATAAATGAATTTATAAATAGTCTTAAAGATAAACAGAAGAGTTTGGAAAGACCATAGCTGATTATACTTCACAAAAACCTCTTACAGATATTATTGAAACATACAACTCTTATATTATCAAAGTGGATTTACCCCGTATAAAAAAGGAAAATATTAATGTTAATATAACAGAAGATTCCATTGAGATCCAAGCCAAGTTCGATGAAGAAGATGAAAATATTGAATTTATTAAAAAAGAGAGAAGCTATGGAAACACCAGTAGAATTATTCCTCTCCCAGAAAAAATCGAAGTTAAAAAAGCTACTGCAAAATTTAAAGATGCTGTATTAACTGTTGAACTTCCTAAGGTTCAAGAGGAAAAGATTAAAGTAAAAATTGAATAAGTTATTTATTTCTATTTTTTTCATTATTTTTTTTCAATTTAATATTTTATTAGAATATAATATTTTTTATAGTAATTTCATAACACTGAAAACTATTATTAGATAATATAAATGTTTTCCCTATACTGGTTTAAAGAAAGATTTATAAGATTAGAATGAATGTCAAAAATACAATGTAAAATATTAAAGTATAATTTAAAATTTTAAATTTCATAATAATATTGGAAAATTTTATAAATCTTTAAATGGTTTTAAATGATAATATTCCAGATAAAAAAGAGGATTTTCGGGAGAAATGGATTAAATGGATCTTAAATATAAATATTTAATGGTTATTTTATGTATTGTCATTATTGGAGCGGTTTTTACTGCTTTGATATTCCAAGGAAAAGAAATTAAAACCAATCATTTCCAGAAGGATGAAATATCTTTTGATTATCCTGACACCTGGATATATTTAAACCAAACCTCACCTTCTGAAATTGTTAAATTCACAGATCCAGGGTTAGATTTAAATATAACAGTAAATAGACAGCCCCTAACAAAGGATTATAATCCTCCAGAAAATTTTACTACGGATATATCTAATCAAAAAGGTATAAAATTTATTTCACATAAAATATTAGATTTTAATGGTACTTATGTTCATCAAAATGTTTATAAAATGGATATGAACAAAGCAATTGTTCAAAGAACAGAAATGTGGGTTCTTAAAAATAATGCACTTTATAGTGTTATTTACACCACAAGCAACCGGAATTTAAATGAATACAGTCCTGAAATTGCTGTTTTAACTAAAAATTTCACTATTACCAATAAAAACATAGGAAAAACCAATATTTGGGGTAAAATTTCCATCCCTAGTCAAGGTGTAAATTGGGATATTCGTCAAGATACTGTTAATGCACTGGACTCTGTTTACCATTATTCTGATAGTTTTTATACAGGCCAAAATGGTACAGTTGGA
>JAQVTJ010000134.1 GCA_028700095.1 Methanobacterium sp.
ATAATGGTTGGAAATGTTATTTTTATATTACCTCTTTTCACGAATCAATATATAATAACTTTTCTTGCTGCAGCCCCATTTATATTATTAACCTTTTTAATGAGTCCTTATTCTCCTATTAAATTGCATGACCAGATATCTGCTTCGGGGCATGGTCTTGGACTTGTTTATTATTCAATATCCTGGACTTTTTTAGCTTTCTTCTTTTTTAATCAGCCTGTGATAATTGCAGTTGGAATAGTTGCAATGTCTTATGGAGATGGTATGGCGGCTTTAATTGGTGAAAATTTTGGTAAACATAAATATCAAATATTTGGTGATAGAAAAAGCTTTGAAGGTTCAATTGCAATGTTTTTAGTGTTAATGGTAATGTTAACATTGGTACTAATATATTATAATGTTCCCATATTAACTATAGTTATTATACCAATAGTGGCTTTGGTTGCAACAATATTTGAAGGAATAACACCTAAAGGATTGGACAATATAACTGCATGTTTTTCTGCAGTAGGTGCTTATTTACTTCTAACCATGATGGGATTTTAATATATTAAACCCTTCTTTAAAATTATCATATGAATTAGAGGTAGATAAATGCGTTTTATAATAATAGATGGATTGGATGGTTCAGGAAAAGATACACATGCAAAATTAATCCAAAAATATTATCTTGCAAAAGGAGAAAAAGTTATTGTACGTACACATCCATCAACAGATAATATTTATGGGATTAAAGCTAAAAAAGCACTTTTAGGCCAGGGAAAGATTAATCATATAAAAGCATCAATGTATTATGCATTTGATGTGTTAAGATCTGTTCATAAATATCATGGAAAATCTGATACTTTTATAATGGTAAGATATTTGATGGGTGTTGCATATCTTCCTTTTCCCATAGCTAAAATATTATATATGTTCTTCTCTAAAATACTGCCCACTTCAAATTATATGTTTTTTCTAGATGTTGAGCCTGATGAGCTTTATAAAAGACTGTTAAAACGAAGTGAACATGAAATGTTTGAAAATTTATATGATCTTATTAAAGTAAGGGTTAAAGCACTTAAACTCGCAAAAGATTGGCATATTATTAATACAGGAACCACAATTGAACAAGCACAATTGGAAATAAATAAAATTCTTGAATGTTAAAGATATTAAATATTTATATTTTAATATAATTAAAAAAATGTTTTGGATTAAAAAAAATATCCTGTATTAAAATAATTCTATTTATTATAAACTCTTTTTTTTTGTGGGTATATTTTTATTATTAACTAATTATTGGAATTTTATTTTATTTTTTTTATTTTTTTGAAAGGTTTCTTTAATTTTAGCATCCATATCATCACAGTAATGGAGGGTTATGGCTTCTGGTGTTTTAGGATCTATTGATGAACCCCATCCTAGATTAACTGGGCCATGGTGGCTTAATAGCATGTGAAGAATTTGATTTGAAATCTCTTTGGATGTGTTAAGTTTGTCCATTTTTTCTTTTACCATTTCACATGAAATATATATGGTTAAGTAGTTCTCCTTCTTCTGAAATTTTAATAGGCCCATTTCCATATGTATAAGTTTTTATTTTACCTATATCATGTAATAAAACACCAGAAAATAGTAAATCTTGGTTAAGATCCTGGAATATGTCACATGCAGCTTTGCTTATCTTTAAAACTTCTATTGTATGATCTAGAAGGCCGCCTACATAATTATGGTGATGTACAATTGCTGCTGGTGAGTTATAGAAGAGTTCTGTGAAATTTTTATCACAGAAAAATGATTGTAAAAGATTTTTTAGTTCAGGATTTTTCATATTACTTATGGTTATTTTGATCTCTGCAATTAGATCATCTTTATTGTTTTCAGTTGTCATTATAAAGTCTTCAATTTGATAATCATCATCTTCTAGTTCTGTTAATATATTAATAACCATATTATATTTTCCTGAGTCACTTGGAAATTCGCTTATTCTTCCAATTATTTTACATACACTACCTAATTTTATTGCTTCATGAACAGAGCTAACTTCTATAGGATTTGGAAACATTCGTCCATCCATCTGCCCAGTTCGATCAGCAAGGGTTATATCAATATATTTCCGTCCTTTTGCAGAAGTTCTGATAATCTTTTCTGTTATTGCAAATTCTGATGATATATCCCGTGATAAATTTAAATTTTCTATAAAATCTTCCTCTTTTTTAGACATATTAAACCTTCCAATGGTTTTAATTATTTTATGATTTTTTTTTAATCTTCTAATTTTAATTATTTATTATATTTATTTAAAACATCGCATAACCTAAAAATTGGAGGATAATAAAAAAACCCTAAATAATGGATGATAGTTAATCTTTTTTTAGAAAATATATAACAATAGAATATAATATTTTTTTTTATTAAATTGAATCTATTTCATTCCAAAAGGGTTTGATATCAATAAGAGGTGATCCATCCAATGCATCTAACCATTTAACAGTTAATATATTTTTTTTAATATTTATAAGTTCAACTAAACAAAAACCAATAGGATTAGGGCGTACTGGAGCTCTTGTTGAGAAAACTCCTCTTTTTTCTGTATTTCCACGGGGGAAACTTTTAATTTATCCCTTTCTGCCCTATCTTGCCAATATAAAATTATAAAAAATTTATAATTATCTAAACCTTCAAGACCATCTATAAACTCATCAAAAACAGTAATAATACTGGTTTTATCACAATAACGGCCTTGTCTAGGTGAATTATCCTTTATTTTATAGGGAGAGTTTATTATTCCTATTATTTTTAGGTTGATATCCATAATTATCTCTTTTTAATAATTTTTATAGGATATTTCTAATATATTTTTTCAAATTTTAATGTATTTATTATATTATTTTTGTTATAATAGATGATCCAAATGCAAATGCAATGAAAACTATTGCCATACCTATTTTAATTCTTTTTGAAACTATTCTATTATTTTCTATTGATTGATCCTTTAATATGGAAACTGCACATGTAAGGAATAATATAATTGCGAATATTATTATAATTAAATAGATTATATTAAAAATACCCATAAAATAAAGTGCCGGGCTTGTTATACTTGCTAAAACCATGAAAAATGCTGCTAAAATAGATGATGCACGCATTCCAAATACAATTGGGAAAGTTTTAGCATTTTCCACACTATCTCCTTCAACATCTTCCATGTCTTTAACAATTTCTCTTGCCATTGTCATGAGAAATGCGAAAATTCCAAGAATTATTGAAATTGTAACCGCATCTAGAACAACACCTGCAAAAACAAAACATAAACCTGTTAAAAATGCAATGCTTAAATTTCCTATTAAAAGTGATTTTTTCAGATAATATGCATATAAGAACATTAAAATAGCACTTAAAATTACTATAATACCTGGAATAGGGCCTATTATAAATGCCATAATTATGGATATTATAAATAATACAATAGAGTAAATTGCAGCTGTTTTTAAAGATATTCTTCCAGAGGGTATTGGTCTTTCAGGTTTATTTATGGCATCAATTTTATGGTCAACATAGTCATTAATAACATTTCCTGCACCAGTAAATAAAAACACTATTAAACATGCTATTGGTACATAAACTGTGAAATTTACCATTATAATTGCCACAAGTAATACTGCTATAACTCCCATAAGCGCATTAAATGGTCTGAGTATTTCTATATATGCATTCATTTTATTACACCTAAATCTTTTAACATTTATTTTGATTTGTTTGCCTAGCTTTTATCATTATCCATTAACTCATTAAAAAATCTTAATATCATCATGGATACTATATAATTATTTGAGGAAAACTATATGGCAAAAAATTATATACCTGAACTTCTAGCACCAGCAGGGTCAATAGATGCATTAAAAGCTGCAGTTAATGCCGGGGCGGATGCTGTTTATATTTCTGGTAAAAAGTTTGGTGCAAGAAAATTCGCAACTAACTTTACAGATCTAGAAATTAAAGAAGGTTTAGAATATGCAAAACTTAGAAATGTTAAGATTTATGTAACAGTAAACACCCTTGTAAAGGATTCAGAATTATTATCTGTTGCAGAATATTTACTTTGGCTTTATAAAATAGGTGTTGATGCAGTAATAATACAAGATCTTGGTGTTGCAAGTTTAGCTAAAAAAATAGTACCTAATATTGCTATGCATGCTTCAACCCAAATTACAATTCACAATATTCCAGGAGTAAAATGGGCTTCAAAATTTGGTTTTAAAAGAGTTGTTTTATCAAGGGAGCTTAGACTCTCAGAGATCAGAGAAATAATAGTA
>JAQVTJ010000029.1 GCA_028700095.1 Methanobacterium sp.
ATTGAAATTTCACATACTCCCTTTTTTTATATATGTATTTAATATATTTTTTTTTTATAAATGAGTTTAAAGACTTTTAATTCAAGTAGTGTATTTGATAGAAATAATGAACAATCAATCATATTAAAATTTAATGAAATAATAAAAAAATTAAATTATTAAATACTACATTATATTAATACTCTAATAATAAATTTAATTTTAGGTGAAAAATATGAGATGGGCATTGGTTATAATTGTTACTATAGCATTATTGGTAGGTTATTCCTATATTACTATAGCAAACGGTCTTATAGCACCCTTGGGAAGGGATGGTTTTGTAAAATTCTTAAATCTTGATATGTACCCAGGACATCCTCATTCAAAACTTTTGGCCAAATATGCAGATGAAAGAGGTTCTAAAACAGCTTTAGTTGTTCATTTTGGTGGAAGTTCTAATTATCGTAGTTACCAAGAAAGGTGATGTTTATATAATAGAACTTGCTTTTATTGATACTCAAGGAACAGGTGCTGCTGGACAAACTGATTATATGGATTCTTTAAAAGTTGCAATATTCGGTGTACCTGATGGTAGATATAAATTTAAATCTGATGGACTAATATTTAACACCTATGAACAAGCAATGAACCATGTATATACACTTGCAAAAGCACATAGACAAACAGGATCCATACCCATGGCATGGCATGGAACTGCAAGAAGCGGAAATCCAATGTTTGTACAAGGATGCGGATTCCCATTATATTTCAATATATTAGAGAAAAACTATGGAACAATACCTGCATATGTTTATACAATACTAGGTATGTTTTTCCCATATTTCAACAATCCAACTGCATTTTATGAAATACAACATGCAACAGAACTACAAAACCTCTACACAGAAGGAGATCTAAACTACGATTAAATATAAAACACTACTTAAAAAAAAAGCTAGATAAGAAATAATTTAATTAAAAACATTTTTTTTCTCTTTTTCTTTATTATATATTAAATAAATTTAATTTACATATAAAAATATATATTATTATATTATTTAATTTCCACTAATTTTTTAAAGAAATCCTAATATATACTTGGTGTTTTATATTTTTAACGTGAAATTTTAAAAAAATTATGTGTACCGTTTAAACCCTAAAAAACTATTATTAAGGTAAAATATTTAAGATATTTTTATAAATAAAGTTCTCTCTTTTTTTTATAATATTAGTTAATTCCACCCCATTTTTTTTTAATGTATATTAAAAAGAGAAAAATATATCCAATATTAATACTAAATATAAATTATTATAAGATCAATTTAAGGTTAATATCATTCCTTGCGGATTAAAGAATTTAATAATATTTTTTTTTACTATAAATTTCATGTTTGGGTAAAATAGGTTAATTTGGAGGGAATTATATGAAAAGAGATATTATAAAGATTGATGAAGAGAAATGTATTGGATGTGGAGATTGTATTCCAGGCTTTCCTGAGGGTGCTTTACAAATTATTGATAAAAAAGCAAAACTTGTAAGTGATCTATTTTGTGATGGTCTAGGTGCATGTATTGGAACTTGTCCACAAGATGCCATAGAAATCATTCAAAGAGAAGCTGAACCATATGATGAAAATAATATAATGGAAAATATTATTAAAGAAGGACCTAATGTAATTAAAGCTCATTTAAAACATCTTAATGAACATAATCAAATAGATTATTTAAACCAGGCTATTAATTTTTTAAAAGATAAAAATATAGAAGTTCCAGATTATAAAAGTGAAAAAACATATAGTTGTGGTTGTCCTGGATCCCTGGAAAGAGATTTAACACATATTTCCACACAAGATGATAAAAATATTGATCTAGCAGGAGAACTTCGAAATTGGCCTGTACAACTCCAACTTTTAAATCCTAATGCTCCGTATTTAAAGAATTCCCATCTATTAATTGCAGCAGACTGCGCACCTTTTGCCTATGCTAATTTTCATAAGAAATTTTTAAAAGATAAAATTCTTATTATTCTATGCCCAAAACTAGATGAAAAAATTGAACAATATGTTGATAAATTAGCAGAAATTTTCAGTAAACAAAATATAAAATCCATATCCATTGTACATATGGAAGTACCATGCTGTTCTGGTATTGAAGTAATAGTACAAAAAGCACTTAAAAAAGCTCAGAAAAATATAATAATTAAAGACTATACAATTTCAATAAATGGTGAGATCATATAAAAAATTAGTAATAAATAGGGCTTAGAATTATATATAATTTCCTCCAATTTAATTAAAAATTTAATACAATTTTTTTTTATTTTTTATTTGTGTAAAAGTGAGATTTCGAAATAAGAGATTTTTGATGATTTTTCTTTGGGGATTTTAATTTAATAGTTTCAGTGTTGTTGTTCTATGTATATTACATTGCTATTAAAATCAATTTCATTATTGTTATGTGTAACTAGTATAATGGTTTTATCTGTTTTAAGTTCGTTAATTACCTGTTTTATTGATTCTCTTGAATCTTTATCTATGGATTTTGTTACTTCATCCATATGATTGGGGAATTTTTTAACACAGCCCTTGCAAGTGCTATTTTCTGTTTTTCACCACTTGAAAGCATTAATCCTTCTTCTCCTACTTCTGTATTATATTTATTTGGTGTGCTTTCAATAAATTCATGTATATTAACCAGTTTGCAGCATGTATTATATCTTCTTTCTTGGCATTTAAAGTACCAATTTTAATATTTTCATATATAGAACCATCAAAAAGATAGGGATCTGAAAATATCATTGAAATATTTTTTATTAATTCCTCTCTTTTAACTTCTACAATATTTTGTCCATCTATTTTAATACTACCTTTTTCTACAGGATAAAGTAAACATAATAATTTAAGCATGGTACTTTTTCCTGAACCATTATCTCCTACAATATAATTTAAACCCTTTTTAAATGTTGCATTAACCCCTTTTAGAATAGGACGGTTATCATATGAAAACCAAACATTTTCAAATATTATTTCTCCACTTGTAATAGTTATATTTCTACCTACATTTTTTTCAGGTTCCATATCCATAACTTCTTTAATCCTATCAAACGCAGGTAATGAACTTTTATAAGTAGTCCATATACGGGATAATTGAGATATAGGTGAGAAGAATATAGAAGTATATGACATAAATGCTGTGAATGTTCCAAGACTTAATGACCCGTCTAATACCTTATAACCACCAAAGGTTATTAATAAAACAATGGGAACCCCTAATATTAAAGATGATAATGAAGTGTTTAATGACGAAGTTTTGGTATAATTTATTGAAATACCATAATAAACACCCATTTGTTTACTAAACCTATTTTTAGACCATTTTTCAAGGTTAAATACTTTTATAAGAGGTATTATTGAAAGATTTTCTTTTAAAAAAGAATATATAGAAGCATTACTTTCTAAAAATTTATTCTGTATACTTTCTATTCTATTCCCAAATATATGGGATAATATAAAAAATAATACAATAGGACTCATAACAATAAGAGCTACTGATAATTAAGTGTTAACATTATCATAAAAGGAACAATAATACTTACTATGCTCATAAAATTGTGGAAGTATTCGAACAGGAATATTTATTGCAATTTGTGTATTACCCATTATACGAGTTATCATATCCCCTACTTTAATTGTTTGACTATTTTTAAGAGAAGCTAATTGAATAATATTAAACAACTCTTCAGATACATCCTTTAACAATAATAAAGTTAATTTACCAGCTATATAACTATTAAAATAGCTTGAAGTGGCTGATATAATATACATACCAATTATTCCAATAATAATATAAAAGAATAGATCCATCATCTTACCAATAAATACCTGATCAACTAAGGCCCGTATAAGTAAAGGACTGGTAAATGAAAAGAGTAATGTTGAAAAACCTAAAACAAATATAAGGATTAGAGATATAATATATGGTTTCATAAATCTTTTAAAGAAAATTTTAAAACTATCTTTGAACATAATTCTAACATTGTAAAAAAGATAAGTTAAACTTTTTTATTATCTATATTTTATTTTATATAGAATTTACAAACATTTCTTATTCAGGTTAATATTCTATCTACCTATAAAAAAATCAAATCAAAAAAAAAATGTATTTATTATTTCTCAAATTTTTGTACTGTTTCTTTAAGATATTTTATTATTGGAATATTTTGTGGGCATTTATCTTCACATTCACCGCATTCATTACAAAATGATGCACTCATCTTTTTGGCTTTGAGAAATGTATAATTCCCTATAGGTTTTTTCATATTATTATAGATATAAATATCATTTAACAGATTCAGATTTAATGGAATATCCACCCCTCTTTTACAGGGTACACAATAATTACAGGCTGTACACCTAACATGGATCTTTTCGGTGTAAATTTCTTTTACTTCATTGTAAAGATCCAATTCATCATCTGTAAGACTGTGTATATGGCCTTGATCTGCTATTTTAATATTTTCTCTGACTTGTTCTATTGTTGTCATACCACTTAAAACCACATCTACTTCAGGTTGGTTCCAAAGGAAACGAAAAGCCCATTCTGCAGGACTTCTATTAACTTCTGCATTATCCCATATTTCCTTTACCTCAACTGGAATATTTGTTGTTAAACAACCCCCTCTTAGTGGTTCCATTATAATTGTTCCCAAATTTTTAGATGCTAAATATTCAAGACCAGCTTTACCTGCCTGGAATTGCTGGTCCATATAGTTATTTTGGATCTGAGAAAAGCTCCAGTTATAAGAATCAACAACTTCCCTAAAAAAATCATATTCATCATGGAATGAAAAGCCTGCATATCCAATTTTAACATCTGCAATTGCAGAGTCCAGAAATTCGAACACATCCATATCAGTTAATGTATTCCAGAAATTCCTGTGAACACCGTGCAGAAGATAAAAATCTATTCTATCAGTTTGAAGTTTTTCAAGTTGTTTATCCAGATAAAAATTTAGATCTTCCTTTTTACGGACTAACCAGCATGGAAGTTTAGTTGATAAATATACATTATCTCTATATCCATTTTGCAGAGCATTTCCAACCAATATTTCACTCATACCTCCATGGTAAGGGAAGGCTGTGTCAATATAATTTACTCCTTCATCTATTGCATAGTGTATCATTTGAGTTGCAAGTTTTGTGTTTATATTTTCAGGGGTTCCATCTAATATAGGTAGTCTCATACATCCAAATCCAAGTATTGAAACTTTTTCACCTGTTTTTCCAAGAGTTCTGTATAACAATTATAAAAATCCTCCTATAAATTGAACTACCATGACTTAATAGAAATCCATGGTATATATTTTTTTTTTTAGAAATTAGATAAAAAAATATATAATTATAATATTTTCATCAATTATTTCAATCTAATATATATAAATATCACTAAATATTTGTACTGTTTTGGTTTTATATTAATAAATATTTTACAGGTTATATAATTATTTAAAGGTTTTTAAACCCTAATTTATTGCTTTAATTATTATTCAAAATAATACTTACTATTAATAAAATAGAAATATCTAAAATTAATTTTTCTAAACATTTAATATATATTATACTCATTTTGTAAATATGAATGGTTCAAAGGACTCGTATAAAAATTTAGTGGGTATGAGTGGAATCAGAGGTGTTTTTGGAATTCTTATTGCATTATTATATTTATTTTTAACATTTATAGCAATTAGATTACTTTGGGGATCCCTTGAATTTGTGACTATAGCATTAATCCCCTGGATGACTATTTTAGTTGATGGTGGAGATAGAGTCATTCGATATTTTATAGAGTTTAAAAAACAGGTGAAACGTGTTAGGTATTTGAAAAAAACAGATAAATCCATAAAGACTCTAGAAGGTTTTACTTCAGTTCCAAAAAGATACAGTGACACTTTAACAGAATTTGAGGTTAATCCTTATGCTATTATAATTTCTGTATATAATTTAGAAAATCATTGGGATTATTTTAAAAAAATAATAGAACTTTGGAAAAATGAGGTTTATATTGTAGATGATAACTCTTCTGATAGTACCTGAAAACTTATTACTGCTAATGGATTCAATTTAATTAAAAACCCAGTAAGTAATCACAAACTATATTCTATTCGTTATGGAATATCAAAATTACCTCATGAGATTAAAACTGTAATGGTAATTGATCCTGATGTGGAATTGCCAGATAGAATAACTCTTGAAAGGGTTATATTTGATTTCCAAAGAAGTGAAGCTGCAGCCTGTGGATTAGAAGTTTTACCATCCTTTGATCAAATAAAAGTATGGTTTGGGCTTGTCAAATGTTAGAATATGAAGATTCAATGTCTTTAGGTCGTATAGTTCCACATAATCATGTATTTGCATCTGGAGCTTCTGCATTTTATAAAAGAGACGTTCTCGAGGAAATGTTAAAACAAACATCTTTAAGTATGTATGCTGAAGATATGGAAATATCAATTCAAATGATTTCATCTAAATTAAGAACCTATTTTGACTGGAGAGCAACTACAAGAACATTAATTCCTTCAACATTAAAAAAATTAACTCTCCAACGTATGTCCTGGTCATTTGGACAGCTTAAAGTAACAACCTCTTATTTCAAAAAAGCATTTATTAAGGATGATCCTTTTTTTATTTACAATTTTTACGTTTATAATTTTATAATAATGTTAATGCATCCTTTAAGAGTTATTTCTATAATAGCTTATTTTATTTCATTGGGAGCTATTTTATTAGGTTATTTCAATCCATATTATCTTTCTTATAAATTTATTCCCACATTTACTCTTTTATTTATGACAATTTTCTTTGTATTATGGTCTGTTGAAAGTCTATTTTGGAGCTCTAATATACATCCAAAAATTGGAGAAGATAAAAAATGGAATTTAACAAAATATATTGCAGCAGTAGGAGCATATGCATTTTATAGGTTCTATCTAATTTTAATACCAAATACATTGGGTTATTTAAATTTTATTAGTTTTAAATTATTCAAAAGAATGATATTCAAGGATGCTTATCAAATTAATAAGTATATTTTCCGCTTTTAACAAATTAAATTATTCCCGATTTTTCCATCATATCTATGAACTCCTCAACAAGATATAGATCAAACTGAATTCCCGAACACTTTTTAATCTCTCTTAAAGCTTTTTCAGGACTAAAAGCCTTTTTATATGGTCTTTCATGAACCATAGCATCATAAGCATCTATAATTGATATTATTCTAGATTCAAGAGGTATTTTTTTACCTTTAAGACCAAAAGGATATCCTTTTCCATTCCACCATTCATGATGTTTAAGAATAAATTCTGCAATTGGGCTAAGTTGTGATGTAGAATTAGCAATCCTGTAACCTACTTCTGAATGGCGCTGCATTATTCTCATTTCTTCTTTTTCAAGACTAGTAGGCTTAAATAATATTTCATCAGGAATTCCAACCTTACCTATATCATGAAATTTTGCTAAAAGACTTAAATCATGTATATGTGGTTCTGATAAAGATAATTTTCCAGCAAATCTAAGAGCTATAGTATCTAAACGGTCTAAATGTTCTGCAGTTTCATGGTCTCTTTCTTCAAGGATTTTTTTGAGTATTTTGGATATATTACTGCGAGAACTTTGACTTTTACCTAATTTTTCTCTGTACATATAGTCTTCAGCTAATTTTTGAGCTTCATTTATACCTATATCCACATCTGCTGCTGCATATCCCATAGAAACACTCCATGGAATTTTAGTTATTGATGAACTAATATGATCATTATAAGATCCCTTTATTCGTTCATATACCTGTTTCACATCTTGTTTAGGAGTATTAGGGAGTAGAATAGCAAATTCATCCCCACCAATTATTGCAACTATATCATCAACCCTTACATTTTCTTCCATAATTTTTGCTGCGGTTTTCAAAGCTTTATCACCAATAATATGGCCTAATGTATCATTAATTAGTTTTAAACCGTCTAAATCACAGATTATTACTCTTACTGGATTTATTTTTTCTGATTCTAACTTTGATATTTCCTCTTCAAAATATGTTCTGTTATATAGACCAGTAAGTGAATCATGCGCCCCAATATATTTAATCTTAGAATCCATTTTGTGCTTATATAAAGCTATTTCTATGGTACTTCTTAATATTTCATCACTAAATGGTTTAATAATATAACCAAAAGGTCCTGTGAGTTTAGCTCTTTTTACAGTTTTTTTATCTGAATGTGCAGTAAGGTAAACAATGGGAATATCAATGTATTTTTTAATTTCTCGTGCTGCTTCTATTCCATCCATATTTCCCTGTAAAATAATATCCATTAAAACTAAATCTATATCCACTTCTGAAACACTTTTAATTGCATCTTTTCCATTAGAAACTATTTTAGAAACAATGTAACCTAGATCCTCTAGTTTGTTTTTAATATCTACTGCTATAATGGATTCATCTTCCACTACTAATATTTTTGTCATAGAAATTTTCCTAAAAATTATTATATAAAGATAAGTAAAAGAACCAAATAAAATTATTTATTTCTCAAAGTTTTAAATCTCCCCATAAAAAATCTATAATAACTTAAAATCTACTATTTTAAACATATAAAAAATAAAAACAAAAATTAAAATCACAAAAAAAAGTACATTACACTAGTTTCATCTAGATATAACAGTTTTTACAAGTAGAAAATTAAAACAATATAAAATATAATTATTATTTTTATACTATATCAGCTTTAAAATAATTATAAAAAAATTCAAAGAAATTTGCCATTGAACATTTTAAAAAAAGTTGACAGAATTCTAAAAAGATAGAACTCTTTTTAATTATAATCAATTTTTAATTGAAATAAGTGGAAAAACTTATAATTCAAATTATTATAGATATAGTGGAGTATATATTCACAGATTTAGATTTATATATCCATGAGGAACTTTTTAAACGAGTTAATACAAGAATCAATGGATAAATATTTCAACAATTTATAAGTCCTAAAATAATTTCTATTTATAATCCTACGAAAAATACATTGTTCAGTTAAATAATATTTTTTCTAAACAAATTTTCAGGATTACTGAAATAAAAACACTTATATATGTATAATCATGATATTTATATATAATTATAAATAATAATAAATTAAAGGTGGTTTAAATGCTCACATCTGTCCAAAAAGAGATATTACAGAGCTTAATAAATTTATATAGGAATTCAGATGCCTCTATTAAGGGAGAGGAAATTGCAGAGATCATGGACCGTAATCCTGGTACAATAAGAAACCAAATGCAATCTCTAAGAAGTTTAGGGCTTGTTAAAGGTGTTCCAGGTCCACGTGGAGGTTATAAACCTACTATTAAAGCATATCATACCTTGAATATTCAAGCTTCAAATAATCAAACATTAGTTCCTATTTTCAGAGATGGGAAAAAAGTTAGAGATATAACAGTTTCCCAGATAGAATTTACAAGTATCACCCATCCAGGTGAATGTGAGGCAACAATAAAAGCTGTGGGAAATATTAAATATCTTGATCTGGGAGATGTAATTAGAATAGGTCCCACACCAGTCAATAAACTAATTGTAGATGGTGTTGTTGTAGGAAGAGATGATATGGATAATATTCTACTTTTAGATACCACAACAATACGAAGCATACCTAAAAAAACAGTGCTAGAAGTAGCATCAATAGATCTTATTAAACTTAATGGATCTGACAGTATAAAAAAAGCAGCTAAGATATTAACAGATAAAGATATTGAAGGTGCACCTGTAGTTGAAGATGGACATATAACCGGTATTCTAACACTATCGGACATAACAAGAGGCATTGCAAATAATACTGCAAAAGAAACTATTTCTAATATAATGTCAACAAATATTTCACAGTTGATAAAGATGTTATGATTTCAGATGCCATTGAAATAATGAATAATAATAAAATAGGAAGATTAATTGTAGTAGATGAAGATGATAATCCCTTGGGTATAGTTACAAGAACAGATCTACTTGACCAAATAGCAGGTCTCAATTGAACCACCATAAACCTGTAAATATACAATAAATTCCTAATCCAACAAATTATTATTGTTAATTTTACCTAAGACAATGTTCCATAGCTTTTACAGTTACAAATATTCTTTAAAACATTAACCCTACCATATTATACTATATATTTAGTATATATACAGGCATATTCAAATTAAATTTTCCTATATTATATCCGCAGTTATTATAAAGTTTTAGATGTGAATTTCTCCATTTAAATGTATTTTAAAATTAAATACAATACCATATTTTATTATATAAAAAAAAAATTTTTATATATATCTTTTTACTAAAAACTAAATAAAAAAAATATAATCTTACTTAATATTTTTTTTCTATATTATTATTATATACTAATCAAATCCAGTATATTATTAAATAAACCCTTTACTTTATTAATGAAATATAAATAAGATTGTCAAAAAAAAGTATTTTAAATATTTAATTAATTTACTATAAAATAAACTTTTTTAAGAGGTTGAAAAACTTTATGATAGAACATATGGAAGTAAAAGATAGAATGAGTGTATTAGAACTCATTGAACAAATGGGAGGATCCGGGGTTCTAGGTGCTGGAAGAATGTACCATGCAACTAAACTACTTGCAGAAGTTCTTGAAGATAAAGATACAACTGTTTTTATGAGTATAGCAGGACCCATGGTCCCAGGCGGTCTTAGAAAAATAATAAAAGACATGATTAACAATGGAATGATTGATGTTCTAATAACAAGCGGTGCAAACATAACACATGATCTATTAGAAGCATTTGGAGGAAGACATTACAAAGGACTGAAAAATAATGATGAAACACTATGCAAACAAGGTATTGGCCGTATTGGAGATATATATACCAAATCAGAAGATTTCCAAATATTTGAACAAAAAATTACCCAAATATTAACACAAATAGCAGAAAAAGATAAATATCTAAATATACGAGAATTTTTAACAAAAATAGGAAATTCAATTAATGATAAAAACTCAATACTCCAAACAGCCTCTAAAAAAAATATACCAATATATTCCCCTGGATTAATAGATAGTATGCTAGGATTACAATTATGGATGTTTACACAAGATAATAAACTTCACCTAGATGCATCAGGAGATATGAGTGAATTATCAGACATAGTATTTAATTCAAAAAAAGTTGCAACAATAATATTAGGTGGTGGACTTCCAAAACACTATGCATTAGCATCCAACCTATTAAAAGGAGGAGTAGATGCAGCCATACAAATCACAATGGACAGAGGAGAAACAGGAAGTTTAAGCGGAGCACCACTTGAAGAAGCCAAATCATGGTCTAAAGCTAAAGCAGACTCCAACCTAATAACAGTTATAGGTGATGCAACAATAATCTTCCCATTAATGCTAGCAGGCGCAAAAGAAATAAACACACAAAAAATAAAAGACAAAACTGCACAAAAGGAATTAAAATAGACTTTTAATTAAGATATTAGTAATCATATATCTATAAAAAGTTGTATTAAATATTTAAAGATGTATAAGTATATGGAGTCTTTTAAAGATAGTTTAAAACCATAAATTCTAAAAGAAACCACAAACAAAACCACAACAATAATAAAAAAATAAACAATTAAATATCTGTTTACTATTATTATTACTAATCCTAAAACCTATTTTTTTTATTCAATATTAAAGATCCACTAATTTTTTTATATTTATCCATTTTGTCTTATTTTATGATCTGCTGGGAACTTTCACATTTTACTATAAAAAAAGAAACTATATATAATACTTTTTAATATATTAGTAATATAAATAAAAGTAAAAATCCAAACAAAAAAATAAATTTGGAGGTTATAGCCTATGAAAAATGAAATTTTAAATAAATTTTTTGATAACAGTGTTAAAATCTTGGCTACTGCTATTATTATCCTTGGATTGTGTTATATTTTAATTTGGGCATACATACTAATTCCGAGTATAATCCACATATAACAAACATAAAAACATAGTACCCAAACCTTTCATTATTAAATTCTTGTTTATTAGGAGGGGGTTTTTTTTATGAATGCAGTTAATATTTTAAAATTCCAGGCTAAAAACATACAACTAACTTTGGTAGCATATATCACAGCACTGGGGATTTTTTTTCATTATGAAAAAAATTCTAGGCGCGGATTTCCATGACGAAGCCCATATATTTCTTATAGTGTATGTTGTTATGTTTTCCATGTTTTTGTTTAAGAAATACAAAAATAGTGTAGGAGATAATGAATATGAACCTTTATTTGTTTTCATAAGTATCCTTATTGCTCTATTTTTGTATTTAGGAAGCGTACAATTGTTGGAAGCTCAGTACTTTATATAATTAGGAGTTTAATATAAAAAATATATTTTTTATTAACACTCCCGGCATAATATAGTGGATAATAATATAATATAATCCAAAAAAAATCCAAGACAAAACAAAATATAAAAAAAAAAATTTTTATAACTCAAAAAAAAAAATTAGATATTAAATATAATATTTTTTTTCTATATTTTGGTTTGTAGATATGTAATATTTATATACTGCAAGCATACAAGTCTAGTTTTAATCAGATATTTAATAATATTTAGAGAGGAACTCTGATTATATTTTTTTGTGTAGCTTAATTAATCTGCGGTGTTCGCCTCTCTTTTTTTAGAAAACTATTAAATATAATATTAGGAAAGGGTTAGGGATATGCGCAGGATTATTAAAGGTAGTTCATTGGTTTTGATAGGTAGTGTCTTTTTTAGAGTAGGAGGATATATTTTCCGTATTTTAATGCAGACTTTATTAGGTATTGAAGGATATGGTATTCTCAGTACAGTACTTTCATTTCAATGGATTTTAATATTAATAGCTGCTGCTGGGCTTCCACAAGCCATTGCTAAATTTGTTTCACAACATCTAGCTGAAAATAATAAATTCATGGTTAAACAAACCATTATAACCTCTTTAAAAATTATGATTCCCACAAGTATTATTTGTAGTATTATATTTTTTTATTTAGCAAAAATTTTAGTATCTTTTGCTCATTTAAGTCCAAATGAAACAATATTATTCCAAGTTGTTGGTTTAATAACCCCTTTCACTGTTATTTTAGGTCTTTTCCGCGGTGTTTTCCAAGGTTATCAAAGAATGGATTATCTTCTTATAACAAGGGTAGTTGAACAATTTTTCATGATTTTAATAGTCACAATATTGGTATTAATAGGATTTGGAGTTTTAGGTGCGGTTATTGGAAGTATTATTGGATTTGCATGTGCATCATTTACTGCATATATAATTTTCAAGAAAAAAATAAAAGATGATCTAAAAAATGTGATCAAACCTTTAAAAGCGGTTAATGAAAGAAAACTAGCTAAAAAACTATTAATATTTTCAATACCCATTATAATTACAGGTATTGCAGAATTAGCCATATTTGACACTGGAAATTTTGTTATTATAAGTTTAATGGGTAAAAGTGCGGTAGGATATTATAATGTTGTAAGTCCAGTTGCAAGACTTCCATTAATTATATCTGCATCTGTAGCAATTTCAATGCTTCCAGCTACTTCAGAAGCTTTAACTTTAAATAACAATAATATTATCCAAATATGTAATATATGCTTATAAATATACTATTTTAACTTTACTTCCAACATGTATACTTATTGTATCGTTTCAGCAAGTTTTATCAATTTTATTCCATGTTGCACCTTTAGCATATTTTTTTGCAGGAGATGCTATGGTTATTTTAATAGTGGGTATGATATTTTTCTCAATTTATGTAGCTTCTTCCAGTGTTTTCCAAGGACTGGGTAAATCCAATTCTCCTATGATATTTTTAGTTATAGGTAGTTTAATTAATTTAGTTTTAACAATATTTTTAGTTCCTAAATATGGTTATAATGGTGCGGCAATTTCAACAACCATATCTTCATTTATAATAATGTTAATTTCAACATTTACAATTATCAAAAATACCCATACTAAATTACCATGTACTTATTCATAAAAATAATAATAACCAACATGCTAATAGGATTTATACTTCTATTAATCCCAAAAACAATACCTAATCTCTTAGCAATGACAATAATAACACCACTTGTTTATATTATTTTCTTAGCTATTTTTGGTGTTTTAGAACAAAGAGAAATTAAAATGTTAAAAAGAGTATCAGAAAAACTTGGACCACTTTCAAAAATTTTCAATAAAATAATCCAGTTTATAGAGCCATTTGCAAAAACATAATGGGAATTTTGTATATTTATTCAAATATTTTCATCCTATAAAATAAAAAAAATCCCCTAAACACTTAAAATAATAAAAATAACATTGAAAATACATATTAAACCATTAAAATATTAATTAAAAATTTATAAAAATATCTAAAAAAGAACTAAAAAAAGATAATAATTGATTAAATGGATAAAAGAAAAATTAGATTATCAATAATTAAATATTAAAAATAAACTATAATATTAATATTTTATAGATAAATAAAGTATATATAGGATTTAAAAAAAAATAGTGTATAGGATTTTATATCATGAGTATTGAACCTTTAATTTATTCATTGTCAGGATTTTTAATGAAACTTTCTGATGATGCATATGATATAAAAAAGAATATAAGAATCGCAGTTTTAGCAGGGATATTCTGCAGCTTATTAATTGGCTATTTAACAGTTACAACTGCAGATGCAGCATGTATATTTGTATCAATTCTTATAGGCACATTACTGTCAATGAAAATTGATAGTTTAAACCATATTATAGCATTATTATTATTTATTTTAATAATTTTTTATATTGGAATTCCAAGCATTGGAATATTTACACTTTTATTTTGTTCTGTTGCAGCGTTCCTTGATGAAATAGGAAATGATAATAAATGGATACAAAATAAAAAAAATATAAAGAAATTTTTTACATATAGATTTACACTTAAAACTATGGTAATGATATTTGTTATATTAGGATTTTTTCAAAATATATTTCCTATATTAAAAATTTCAGATATCCAATATTTTCAATTTCAAACATTTATCTATTTTATATTATTTGATCTTTTTTATGAAATTGCAGGTCTAAAATTTAATACTATTTATAATGGAATTAACAGCTTTTTTAGGATTATCCGAAGAATAGATTGAACGGCCTATTATTATAGCATCTGCAAATTTTAATGTTTGACTGGGATCCCCACCTTGCACACCCACACCTGGAGATATTATAAAAGAATCTTTTCCAACAACAGATCTTATCTTTTTTAATCTATCAAGCTTTGTTGATGGTGCAACATAATTTTTCAAACCCATATCCACACCCATAGAAGCAATGTTTTCTGCCACATTTTGAATAAATCTAGATGCTCCAGGATGAGACATTTCTGTTAAAAGAAATATTTCTTTATTAAATTTCTCTGCAGAATCCAAACATGCTTTTACACTATCTTCCCCAACAAAACCATGTACAATTAATGCATCTGCACCAGCTTTAAATGTAAGATCTGCTATTTTAGAATTAGTAGGAGGAATATCTGCAACTTTAAAATCTGCAATTACCCTACAATCAAATTCTTCTTTAACAATTGATATTGATTCTAAACCTTCAGCCAATACAAGAGGATAACCAATCTTTATAGTATCAATATATTCTTTTACACCATTTACAACCCTTATAGCTTCTTCAATATTTTGAAGATCCAGTGCAAGTATTATCTGATTTTTCACTTCCATAAATAATAATTATAGTTAGAATATATTATAAATAGATATATATAAAAAAAAATTTCTTTGTATATATATAAAAAAAAACTGTTTTTCATAAAAAAAAATTATAAATATTAACTCTATAATCTTATTAGTTTGAAACCATTTTATAGAGGATAAAATAAATAAAAATAAAATATTATTATTTTAGAGTGGGGATGGATTTATTATGAACACAAAAAAATTAAAGGGATTGGCAGCTGCACTTCTAACATTTCTAATTGTAGGACTTATTGCTATACAAACAATGTATTATATTAAAGGATATTCACCTGGAACCAATATGTTAAAACATCAATTTCTTTCATCAATTGGATTTTTAATTGGAATAATTGCTGCATCATATATTTATACATATATACAAGGAGAAAAATAAATTAACAAAATTACCTAGCAATATGGGTGAAAAAAAAATAATATAATATAATTTATGTTAATTCAATCTCTTTTTTTTTATATTTAATAAAAATTTTAACTCTATTCTATTTTTTTTATCTTGATTTATATTTACTATCAAATCTTCGAACTGATTTGGCTATGTATGGTTCGCATTTATCTAATTCTGTTAAAAGACACATTCTTATGGTTTCAGTATTAATTTCTTCTTTATCATCTAATTTTTTGTTTATATTAGTAAATACTTCATTTATAATATCATTTTTTTCTTCTACACTATAACCTGCATTAATAGTTGCCTTTTGAAGTGAACCTTTAATTTTATCAGGGTTAAATGGTTCTTTTGTACCTTTTCTTTTAATAACATCAACCATTAGATTATCCTCCTAATTATGGATTTTTTTTTAAAATATAACAAAATATATTATATATTTTTTCATATTATTTGTATTTTTCATTTAATTTAATCTATTATATTTTGTTAGAAATTTTTAATGTAGCATTAATTATAGTTCTTTGGAGAATTCTTTTTAATATTTTCATCAAATATTATTTGTGTAACTTTTCCCATATGTTCTGCTGCAACTTTCAAATGATAAATAGAAATTCCAATATCCATGGGAATATATTTATTTACAACCATATTTTTAAGAAAATTAGGTTTAATTGAATATACATGAATTATATTATTGTTCCCTGTAAAAAACCAGGGCTGACTATTTGTAGCGGAAGGTGCAAGTCTTGCTGCTTCTATTACTTTATCTAATCCATTTACTTTACTTATTTTTTCAATGGATTTTCTTTTAAATTCATTTACATTATCTATATAGAGGTTCTTTAGGTTTTCCAAAGGCCATTAATATTATA
>JAQVTJ010000135.1 GCA_028700095.1 Methanobacterium sp.
TATCCTTTTTCTGGGTCAACACCGGTATATATATGTTTTTTCTCAACAACATCATTTACAGCTAATAATGATGATTCCAATTTTTCTGAGACAATTTTTGATACTGTTGTCTTTCCTGTTCCAGGTGTTCCTGTTATAAGTACAGTTGTCATTCTACTTACCCAAAAAAAATCCCATTAAAAATAATTAGGTAGGATTAATTTATTTCAATTTTTCTATTAACATTTGGGCAACTTTTTCACCTGAAAGTAGCATTCCACCAAATATAGGTCCCATACGTGGTGATCCATGAACTGCATTTGCTGCCATTCCTGTAACATAAAGACCAGGATATATTTCAGTTGTGTTATCCATTACTTGGCTTTCTGCTTTGTCAGCCCACATGGATTTTTCACCCATTATTTTTCCTGTTTCAGTTAGAAGTTCCACTTCCATCTTATTTTCCAATATCTTCACAACTTCGCAAGGATGTCCTGTGGCATCAATAACTGCCTTTGAACGAACAGTTAATGGATCTACATGCAAACCTCCCATTTCAACTGCTGCCCAGTTAAGAACAATTCCTTCAACTCCCTTGTCCCTCATCATAACATCTTCAATAGCCATTAAATTAAATATTTTTAAACCTGCTTTACAGGCTTCTGAACAGATGGTTGAAACACATTCAATGGAATCTGCAACATAATAACCTTCTTCATATATTTTAGTTCCAATACCAAATTCATCTAGGATATGTTTACTTTCCTCTTGGATAACAATTTTATTAAACATCATCCCACCACCCCACATTCCACCACCCATTGAGAGTTTTTTCTCAAACAGAGCAACTTTAAGTCCGGCTTTTGCAAGATAATATCCTGCAGTAAGCCCTGCAGGACCACCTCCACCTATTGCAACATCCATATCCGTATAATCCAAGAAATCTTCCATAAATCCTTCAATTATTGCTTTTGAAACAATTATATCGTCTAATTTCATTTTTTTAAACACCCCAATATAGTTTTTTTTGGTATATTAAATTTTTTAAATTAATTGATATATTTATATTATAAAAATATTAATAAACTTCTAAATTATATAAAGGTTTATTTTCTTATTATTAACCTTAAAATATCTTTATCTTTTAGTATATGATCTAAACCCACTTTTTGACCCGGGAATTTGACTGAATTACCCCAAACCTTTGCATGTCTGAAATTTTTTATAAAATCCCTATGTAGTTTAGCAGCGACATCAGCAATTGTTGATCCCTTCCGTATGATCATTGGTTCTTCTAAATCTGCTTTCTTTCCCTGGGGTTTTAAATAAAGTCTTATAAGTTCAAGTCTTTCAAATATTTCATCTTTGAGTTTTTCTGTATTTATACCTTTATCTGCTGCTATTAAAATTGCTTCTGGCATTTCTAACCGTAGTTTTTCTAAATATTCTTTATCTGCAAGGTCTATTTTATTTAAAACAACCAACATAGGCACATATATACAGCTTGGATCCATTGAATCTATGAAACGATCAACAGTAACATCTTCCCTTATTAACACATCTGCACTGTGTATTCCATATTCATTTAATACAGATCTAATGGTTCTCTCATCAATCTTGGTTAAAGGAACAGTTGATAAAATATGTAATCCACCCATCTTTGTTTGTTTCACAGTAATATCTGGTGGTTTTTCATTTGCTCTTATTCCTATATTTCTTAGTTCTTCTAAGATTACCTTCATATGTTGTGGATTGAAAACATCAAGAACCATTAATATAAAATCAGCATTTCTTGCAACAGATAAAATTTCTCTTCCACGTCCTTTGCCTCTAGATGCACCTGTAATTATTCCAGGAATATCCAGTATCTGTATTTTAGCTCCCCTATATTCCATAACTCCAGGAACTATATCTAGGGTTGTGAATTCATATGCACCTATTTTAGAGTCAGCATTGGTTAGCTGGTTT
This sequence comes from Methanobacterium sp., assembly GCA_028700095.1. Taxonomy (GTDB): domain Archaea; phylum Methanobacteriota; class Methanobacteria; order Methanobacteriales; family Methanobacteriaceae; genus Methanobacterium_B. Next base: position 1,948 of record JAQVTJ010000135.1, read on the forward strand.
AAAATAGTGGATTTTCCCACAGATGGAAATCCTAAAAGCACAACTGTAGAGTCTCCACTTTTTTTAACATGAAAACCTCTACCTTTACCTCCAGAACTGCTTCTTGTAAGTGCATCTTCCTTAAGTTTGGAGAGTTTGGCTTTTAATTTTCCTATATGATGGGATGTTGCCTTATTGTAAGGAGTTTTTTTAATCTCCTCTTCGATTTCTCTGATTCTGTCTTCGATAGCCATAAATCTCACATAAAAATTAGTTTAAGATGTATATAAATAAAATATTTAAAATTATGCTATTAATAAGTAGTTCATTCTATATCTTTTTAAATTATAATTATCATATCTTTTTTATTATCTTTACTTAATAAAGCCCATGTATTATTAATTTTTTTTATTCTAAATTTATCCAATTTTCGATTTAAACCCACTTTTATTTGATCAGCAAATAGTTATTTATTTCTTCCACTTAAAAAAAGTTTTTGATTATTTTTTTAAACAAGAATTTGTGAATTATAGAAAAAAATATATTATGGCGTGTTAGTAATTTACACTCCAAACCACAACTCCGGGCTGTCCATACAACTGTTTGAAATGGGTTAAACCTTCACCACCAAATATGTAAAGTTTCATAAACATGGAATAATCTAATTCTTTACTTATTACAAATGATTCATATTTATTGTTTTGTTGGAAAAGTATTATTGAAAACTTGCTTGAATTGGATACTGTTGTCTGTGTTACATTTTCGTTATTAATTATAGTTAACTTGTGAGGTGGTACCACTATACTACCATTTCCTGTTGTAAGTTCAGTTGATATTTGGTTTAAAATTTTATTTGTATCTTGGTTCGCTATGTTAGCACTGTTTAATACTCCTGCAGACATACTAGTCCCATTAGTCTGAGCAGCAACCCAAAGGCCATTATAAGGGTTAACCCCAATAAATAATGTTTTATTATTTACTGCCACACCACCTAACACTGCTTCCGAACTTAGGTATTCGTTTGCATGGTTGGTTGTGAAATTCCAATTACCTAACATTGCCCATGCTCCTGCTTTCCCAATCATATCATGGCTGGTAATAAAAATATCCGATGCAGGGTTATCAGGATGAGTGTACATTACAACATTTTGTGCCTGTTCTGATGTTAAACCATAATTAGTTGACATTAAACTTATTGCAGTTTCTTTATCTACACCAAGGATGTTTTTTAGAATATCTGCACTTTTACCACTGCTTTGAGTGTAATTAGCTAAGACATATGTGGCAGTATCCCCGGTTGATGCTAGCATTCTAATTATTCCAACAGAAAGTGTCTCGTTATTTGTTGAAAGAGCTCTTCCAACCCAATAGGCTCTCGGAGTGTTCTGAGATGAGCCATCAAATGTAACTGGTCTGTCTGCTACAAAAGTGAACAGATGTCCATAATCCCACCAAGAAGTAATAATTGTATTATTTGGAGTATTATTTTTAAGCCATTCAAGGGAATTAATCATTCCATCATCTGTAACCGGCGTAACATTGGATGTTTGTTTATAAGACATTTGTAAAGGCGAAAATGCAACTAATATCACAATTATTACCATTACTATTGTTTGATATGATGTGTTTGTAATAAGATCTTTAACATAATCATGGAGAACTCCTACAAAAATACCTGCAGTTAATGTAATTGGAAGCGCGAAGTTTTCTATGAACCTTACACCTTTAGTCATGGCATAAATAGTTATTAAAAGCCATATTGAAAATAGTATGATATAGAATATATAATTACTTTTTTGATCTCCAATATCTGGTTTAATAATAGCTTTATCTGTTTTATATTCCTTATTTTCTTCTTTTCTATGATTAGATTTTCCTCTTCGTCTAGGTTTTCTTGTTTTTTCCTCAGATATTTTCTTTTTCTCTTTTTGGGGTCTTAATTTCCAACATAAAGCTAGTACTCCTAAAAATCCAAATAAGAATGGTAGAATTCCACCAACCCCACTTATTACATCATCCATTTTTGTTTCTTTAAGTTCTCCTACAGTTAAATAGACATTGGGATATGATGTTTTTTGTACTGTTGCTTGGAGCTGATTTACAGTTATAGGTTCTGTTAATGCACTTAAAAAGCCACTAACACTAAGAAATATTGACATTAATATAATACTTAAAACAATGAACACAGCGAATGTGAAAAATTCAGGTTTGTTATTAAACCATGCTAACCTACCTTTCAACATATCAGTGGATTTTTTAGGTTTTAAATGGAATACATAATTTATTGCTATTAAATAAATCACCATACTTGCAATAATTAAATAGTAAATATACCACCATCCTTGCCATGCAAATGCAAAT
>JAQVTJ010000030.1 GCA_028700095.1 Methanobacterium sp.
TGGACTGTCATAAACACTAGTACCATTTAAAGTATCATTTACAGCACAACCCTCATGAGTACTGAAATTCAAACAACCAGCAACAGGAGCAGTCCAATTACCAGTAACAGCCCAAGAATTCAAATCAGTTAAATTATTGTTATAAATACCATTTAAATCATCAACTCTCTCTAATGCACTGCTACTATGGAGAACACCAACCAGTGCTATTGAAGATATTTCATTAACATCCGGATGCAGGGCCTGAGCATAGAAGTTATTTGATATTTGTCTATATTGTCTTGCATTTGCAGCATGCATATTTTGTCTTTGATATGTAGATATAGCACCAAAAACGCTGACTAAAAAAATTGCCAATGCAACTGCTAAAATTACCAAACTAATAGATCTCAAATCCGTAAAACCTTTCCTATTTTCATAGTTTGCTTTTATTAATCCTTTTATTTGGTTTTTCTGTATTTTGTATTGGTTGTTTACTATTTTTGAGCTTTTTCTAAGATTATTAACATCTCCAGGGATAGGTTGGCCAGTGTAATCTTTTATAAAATCGTCATAAGGGACTTCTTTAATTTTGTTATAGGGTCCATTTAACACTACTACTTGGCTAGTAAGGGTTTGATTTAATTCTGTGGTTAGATTTTTAATTGATACAAATTGTAGGTATCTGTAATAAAGACCTTTACTCTTATATAGTATTACATCTCCGGTTTGGAGCTTATCTGCAGGAATAAGTTTGAAGAAAGGCCATTTGAAAGATGTACCATTTCTTGTTTGAAGCTCTCCATTAGAGGTATTTGTTTTTGTTTGAGACTCTTCACTAGCACTTTTATCTCCTTTAAGTGGTTTAATAGGGCTACTATTTTCTGTGCTGTTGCTTGTACTACTATTTGAATTACCAAGAATTACAAAAGCACGTGTTGTATCAGGTATGGGATATTTTGGGTTTGTTTGAAAATTCAGTTCTTTTGTTAATTTATCTTCATAATTTACTAATGTAACAATTGAGACTATGGATGTAATTATTAATATTAATATGGATAATAATGTTCCAAACCCTTCATTAGCTGTACTATCTATTTTATCATTAATTTTATATGCATTTATTCCAATTTGACAGATATTATCCCATAGTTCACCCCAATTCCACCAATTCCAATATTAGCAGCTATAAAACATAAGCAATGCCATATATTAAGTATATATCTTAATATGGCATCCCAATAGCCTTTAACATTATCAACATGTTGTGTTACACCCTTCATATCTTTTTGCAGTCTATTGTTTTGATCCTTTAAATCATCCCCTGAACCATTTATCATAGAAGCACTTGCAGGTGTTATACTCACCATCAATAGAACAATGAAAATAATCCAAAATTTATCTCTCATAAAAATATTACCCCCATTTTATATTATTTAATAAAAAAATTTCTAAATGTCCTCAATTTTTATCTAAAAAAGTTATTTTCATAGAAAACATGAAATTTATTTAACGAACTTATTAACTTTTTGGATTTTTAATGATATGTTTTAATGCCCTCTGTAATATTGGATCAAGTGAATATTTTTATTTAATATAAATTAGCTAAATTATATTTTGTAATTAATGTAAATAATAGGGAAAAAATATGATAAGTAAAAAGGATAGAATATTAAAGAAATAAGTGGTTGAGGGGAAATTATTTTATGTTTATAATACCTGCTGTTGATATTAAAAATGGTAAATGTGTGCAATTGGTTCAGGGTAAACCTGGTAGTGAACAGGTGGTTATTGATAATCCAGAAATTGTTGCTAAAAGCTGGGAAGATAAAGGTGCTTCTATTTTACATGTTATTAATCTGGATGGTGCATTTGGTAATATATCTAAAAATTTAGATATTGTAAAAAAGATTCTTAATACTGTATCAGTACCTGTTCAACTTGGAGGCGGAATTCGTACAGTTGAAAATGCTAGGGATGTGTTGAATATGGGTGTTGATAAGGTTATTTTAGGTACCATGGCAGTGGAAAATCCTAAAACAATAGAAACCTTATCAAATGAATATGGGAGTAATAGAATTCTTGTTGCATTAGATAGTAAAGATTCAAAGGTTGTTATTAAAGGTTGGATTGAGAAAACTGAAAAAACAGCATGTGAACTTGGTATTTCTCTTGAAAACCATGGTGCAGGCGGTATACTTTTTACCAATGTAGATGTTGAAGGATTAATGAATGGATTTAATATTGATCCACTTTTACAACTATTAAACACTGTTAATATTCCAGTTATCTATTCAGGGGGAATCACATCTCTTATAGATATTGAAAATCTGAGTAAAACAAAAACCTATGGTATTGTAATAGGCTCTGCACTTTATAAAAAGAAAATAGATTTTATAGATGCCATTAAATATCAACATATATAAAAATAATCTGCTATAATCTAAAGATTTTTACTAAAATTAAAAATAATACTATTTTCTTTTCTTTCAAAAAACTTCCCTAATCTTAAATATCTGATCCGGATTAGTTGATATACCATAATCCATTACATTTTATCAATAATTTGTATATCAGATGCAGCATATCCACATAATACAACTTTCAATACATTTTACATTACATTTTATCAATAATAAATCTAACCATTTTTAAAACAGCAGGATGTAATAAATTAAAATGTTTAGCAACTTTTACACTTCTTCTATCAACAGCAAGTGCACAAATTGTAATATCACTCATCCCATACTTACAAAATCAATACCAATATCAATAAATTCATCTAAAATAAAAATTGTTGATGGTGTTTCAATTGACACACCCACATCCAAATCCTATGAAGTTTAATACCCACTTCTTTCATAAATATTTAAAGCTGATAAAATATTGGGAAACCATTCTTTATAAAAGGTATTTTAATTCTGCTTTCATTATATCCGCATCATAGATATCTTATACTCATACCCCTTAACCCTAGTAAAGGATTTTTTTTCTACAACCTTCCTTATTTTCTCCATCTAAATATTTTAATTCATCAGTAGGTATGTCAAATAGTACGAAACCATACAGGTTTCGGATAAAAAGCATCTAATATTTTTTTTAACCTTTTCAAATATGATATCAGTTAATCTATCTTCATTTAATAATTTCTTAGGATGTTTACCTGTAGATAATACCATATTCTCAATTCTTATAGAACCTACATCATCTGCATGTGGAGCTACTTCTTCTGCAATTTTCGAAAAATATTTAAATTAAATTTTATTTGTGTTGCAGGATTATAAATTTCAAATATAATTCATTTTTATTTTCAATCTCCATAAATTCCATATATAGTATTCCCATTAACAGTTACAAACATATCCTCTTCAAGAACTTGTGTTCCATTTTCTGTACCAACAACAGATGGAATGCTCATTTCACGTGAAACAATAGCCACATGGCTGGTTATTGTATCATAATCTGTGATAACATCTGCTACATTATATAAATATGAAACAATATCACATGATGCTCTTGAAACAATAATAATCTTACCTTTTAAATCAGTGAAATCAGAGCTATTAACAATTTTCACTTCTCCTACACCTATATAAGGGCTTGAACCTATTCCTTTAACAAGTATCGTTATTATTTATATATTGTTTTATGTACTAGAAAAATATTGTAGGTAAAAAATATATATATATATTCTAACATATTTTATCAGAAGGGTTTAAATATCTCTTAAGCATACCTATCAGATCATGGGACTATATGGAAAAATTAGATGCGAAACCGCGAAAATATCAGGAAAATTTGCAATGAACTTAGTTAAACTAGGTAAAGGTATGGGAAAAAGCTTTCCAGGTTACCTATTTTTAAACATAGGAACAGATAATTGTTTAAAAGAATTAGCTAAAAAACCCGGTATTGGAAGTATTATAATAACAGGTACTAATGGAAAAACCACCACAACTAAATTAACAAGTTTATTATTAGCAAATGACACAGAAATATCTTATAATTATGATAGTAACACAATAAATGCTATTGCAACTGGTTTACTTAGAGATAATATTGAATTAGGTATTTTTGAATATGGTATACGTGATATTATACATGCTATTCCAGATAAGGTATGTGAATTAATACAACCTGTAGGTGTTGTTTATACCAATGTTTCAAGGGAACATACACTTGTAGCTGGTGTTCAAAATCCTTTTAACAGTTATTTAAAAGCTAAACAGCTTTTAAGTGCACCTATGAAAAATGGAATTGTTATATGTAATGCTGATGATCCAAGAACTGCTTATATTGGGAAAAGAAAAGAAGCAGATACGCATGTAACATATTATGGTTTGGAAATTGATATGAATGATAAATCATCAAATACAGATGTTTATTGTCCATTATGTGGAGAAGTTCTGAGTTATACAATTAAATATTCAAATCAAAGAGGAATATATAGTTGTAATTGTGGTTTTAAAAGACCTAAACCAGATATTATGTTAACTGAACTTATAAAAGATTTTAATGAGTGGACAGTGAAAATTGAAGGTAATATATATAATTATAACCATAAAAAGTTAATACCATTTAATTTAACCATTAAAACACCTGTTTTTGGTCTTTATAATCTTTATAATTTATTATGTGCTGTTACTAGTTATATATCATTTACACCTACACCTGAAAAAATAGAAAATACAATAGAAACAATATCAAAAACATTAGATCTTTCAATATTGCCACCAGGAAGATTTGAAATTGTTAAATTAAATAATAAATTAATAGGTATGGGACAGGGAGATAATGGAGATGCTTTAAAGGCAAATATTCAATTTATGGAAGATTATATTGAAGATAATTTTGGATTTATTTATACAACACCTGATACAGGGGAAGATGATATTTTTGAAGATCATTTTAATGCATTACTACTATCTAAGCCTAAAAAGGTTTATGTTGTACCAGGTCGAACATCCATTGAAGCTGCAAGAAAATATTATGAAGAAATAAATAAAAAACTTGATGCTGAATTCTATCCATTAGCATATGAAGATATGCCTAAAAGAAGAAAGGAAATAATTAAATTAATCCATAAATCACCATACCCATATATAATTGTAACAGGATGCGGACCTGAACATTATATGTGGGCTGAACTTAAATCTGAGCTCAAAAAGCATATAAAATAAATATTTTCAATATATCCCACAAAAAAAAATATATCTCCCCACATATTTTCCTTCTTTTTATTTTTTTATATAAAAAATATATATATTTTTTAGGGCCTTAGATCTTTTTTTTTAGAGCTTTATTTTTGTTTGTTTTTGGGGGGTTTGTGGTTTTTCATTATCTTGTATTTTTTTAATAATACATTTTACTAATATTATTATATTTCACAAAAAAAATGGTTTTTTTTCTTTAAAAACATAAGAAAAATGGTAAAAAAAGAAGTATTAGACTTTTTAATTTGTTTTAACTATACCCTGTGTGAATGTCCCTTTTAGTGATAAAGAAGAGGTATTAATAATTTCAAGATATGAAAAAGATGTATTAACTTTAAATAGTGATAATAAAGAATTTGAAAGGAAAAATATTGAATTAATTGAATATAATAATGAATTATTAGGTATTGTAAAAGATCAAGTAAATAGAATAATTTCTTATAATTAATGAAATAAGTCGTTTAAGGAATAAACATGATCATTTTACAAGAAAGACTAAGAATTTGCATTAGAAGAGATATAAATCAATAAAAAAAAGTAGTTACTGACTTATCCAATAGGTCATTTGCAGATTATTTGTTTGGTAGGAAGCCTGAAAGTTTGGAATTACTTGAAGCGAAAAAGATATAATAAAAAGTCTAAAAAAATGGAAATATAAGAAAAGTAACCATTATTCAATGGAATATCATATGAAGGAAGAAAAGTGCCAACCTTAAAAAAATACACAATAAAATTATAATAATTATGGTTGCCAAGATTTTAACGCTGTTTTCGTACAAATCTTTTAATATTTTTGTCATTATTACCTCTCCGGTTTTATTTTTTTACTTGTATTATATATATTTAAAAAAGTATTACATATAGGTTTTGGTGTTTGTTATAATGAACTTCAATTAATATTTTTAAAATATATATATTGCATAATATTGACTTTGAAAGTGTGAAACGTTTATCTGAAGAGTTAGAGCGTGATTGGGGCACTTTAAATAGTTTAGTTAAGGATTTTAAACGAAATCTAGCGAAAAATGCACCGGATCCTATACTCACCGGAGAAGTCGAAATAGATGAGATGTACATTCATGCATGCAATAAATGGATAAAAAAAACTCAAAGCAACCTAGAAAGGTAATAAAACGTGGAAGAGGCACCTATAAAACTGGTAAACCACCCATAATTACTATGGTTTGCAGAAAAACGCGTAAAGTTATTTTTTCAGTAGCTAAAACATTAGCAGCACGTTTAATACGATACAAACTACTTAAACATTGCAAAGGACAAGTCACGGTTTATACGGACGAATATTCAATCTACAGAGGTTTAAAGAACATGCTAAAAGTAAAAAGCCATAAACCCGTCACACATTCAGAATATATTTATGCAATAGACAATACGCACGTTAACAACTGTGAAAACAGACACTCACTCTTGCGTCCAGCTTTAAATATTTTCCGGGGCGTATCCAAAAAATACTTAGAATTATACGTGAAATTCATACAATTCAGACTCAACAACGGCCTAAAATGGTCCCAAAAGCTTTAAAAATAATATTGAGAAATTGAACTACAAAACCAACATGAGCCAAAAGGATTACACTCAACAGTCTTAGCATAACACACCTTCTGCTTCTCTGATAAAACAATATATTTATAATCAACTTTCATAATTATTCACCGGTCTATTTACTAAAAAATTATATACTCCATGAAACAAATTCCAAACTAAATAAAAAAATAATTAGGGGGAATGATGATAGATATGAGATATTTTAAGAAACTTTCAATATTATTAATAGCTTTGATGATCCTCGGAACATTTTCCGGAATCTACGCAACCAACACCAATATAGACAATAACAACCCACTTATTGACACCAAACAAGTTAGTAAAACAATTACCAGCACTACAAATAAAACTAAAACAATCTACGTTGACACCAACGGAAATAACAAAAACAATGGATTATCAACTAAAAAACCTAAAAAAACCATACAAAACGCAATAAAAACCGCCAAACCTGGTGATACCATACAAGTAGCCAAAGGAACATATAAAGAAAACCTACAAATCACCAAAAACATCATATTAAAGGGTGATATGCAAAGCAATACTATTATTGACGCAGCACAAAAACAATGTGTAAACATCCGAAAAGGGGTTGCAGTGACCATTGCCAAGTTCACCTTAAAAAACGGGAATACATAAACTGCGAGGGTGGAGGAATCGATAATAATGGTAAATTAACCTTAGTTAATTCAACGATCACCAACCATGGCAATGAGTATTGGGGTTGTGGTGGAGGAATAGTCAATATGGCACATTAACTTTACAAGGTTCAACAATCAAAGGAAACGAATACTGCGGAATCAACAATCATGGTACTATGAAGATATATAACTCTAAAATCACAAACAACGATGGCGAAGGGATTAGAAACTATGGTACTATGAAGGTATATAACTCTAAAATCACAAATAACAATGGTTCAGGGATATATGACGATGGAGCTTTATTTATACAAAATTCGACTATTACAAAGAACACGGCACTAGGAGGTGGTGGAGGTATCTTTTGTGCGGGTGGTAACATGACTCTGAATAATGTAATAATAGCTAACAATACTGCGACACTTTCTGGTGGTGGAATTGAGTGTGATGATAAAAGTAAATTCACAATACAAAATTCAACAATCACAATGAATATTGCTGGTAGTGAGGGTGGAGGGATCTATAATGAAGGCATAATAACTCTCTATACTTCAGAGATCACTCTTAATATCGCATCCGGCGGTGGAGGAATCTGGAACTGCGGTATATTAAATTCCGATAAAGAATCATTTGTGAAAGATAACAAACCCGACGATATATTTCAATACAAGCCTTCCTAATTTTTTATTCTTTTATTTTTATCAGCAAGTTATATTTTGTATTTTTGTTCATTGAAAATCAGATCCTTTAATTTTCAAAATGAGCGAAAATATGGGTCTACACAAAATTGATATGTTTACATTGTAATAGCCCAAAAACAATACATCAATTTATCATGAGTTCCTATATTTACATGGGATAAACTTGCATTAAATCATAAACTAATCCTAATACTTAAGATATAAAAGCACTTTCCTCATAGCACATTACATGAATTGCCACATTATCTGAGATTGCTTTCTTCTTTTCGACCCAAATAAAATTGAACATGGAAAATCATAGAATCACAGCAGGTTCATCGAACAAAAATATAAAAAATTAGTAAATTGAGGGATTATGTTGAGCAATTTAAATTTGGTTTGACAGAAGAGGAAATTAAGATTATTTTTTTTTATATATTTTGAATTTTATAATTTGGTGTCATTAAGAGAATGTGTTTAGAAAGATCTGGAAAAAGGGTATGATACAAATTTATCACTAGTATTGATACTTTAACATCCTACTTTAAATTGGTAAATATTAGATATATGTGCTTTAAAAACCTTTAAACTGTAAAATATTAATTATTTTCTTTTTAAAATGTTAAATATGGCAGAAAAGAAATCATTATAAATAGTTTAAAAAAAACATGAATAAGTTATTTAAAAGTAAATAGGAGAAATATAAACCTATAAGTGGTAAAATCGGAGACTTTTTTGAATTATGCAAATCAGGACTAAACTTAAAGAAATTACACGAATATACCCCCTAATCAGCTAAAAGAACCACCATTACTAAATGTATTATTAGCAAGTACTCATCTATCAATAGGTTACAATATCCAAAAATAATTCTTCAAAAGCTTTCTGAAACCTTAAAAAAATCTAAGACCCCAATATATTTATTATACACCATATATTTTTTTAGGGGATTTTAGAGGTTTTATTCTACTGCAAATCTACTAAGTATATTAATTAAGTTTCTTAAAACACCAGAAAACGGCCCTAATCTGTCTGCAACATTATAGAGAAGTTTAAGATCTTCTAGTTTTAATCCTCCAATTAATGCTAATGTTCCTAGATATATAAATGGAGAAAATATTATTCCAATAATTAAGGATATTTTTGTGTGTGGAAATGGTATAAAAAATATACCCATTATTAATGCAGCTATAATAATTTTTATATATTCATATAATGGTAATTTGATATTTGCAAGTTTTAATGTGGTCCGCATTAATGTGGTCATTATAAATAAAGCAGATAATGTTGTGGCTATTGCTGCACCATTAATACCCCATGGTGGTATTAGTATCAAGCTTAAAATCAGATCAATAGTTGTACCTGCAACTAAAGCATACATGGGAAGTCTTGGTTTTCCAAGGCCCTGTGATATGCTTGAAGAAATTGTGTAAAGAGTGAAAAAAAACATTCCAACTGCAAGTATTTGTAAAGCAGCTGTTCCTGGGAGAAATTTCTCACCAAATAGTAGATTAAGAATTGGAGAAGCAAATATAATTGTCCCAACACATAATGGAATTACAAAAAATGAAACATATCTATAAGATTGTTTAATATAGATATTCATAAGATCATGGTCTTTTAAACTCATTGCTTCTGCAGTTGCAGGTAATACAGATGTTGCAACAGCCATGGATATTATTAAAGGAAGTCTTGCAATGGTACTGGATACATTGAAATATCCTGCATAACTTATAGGATAATATATTGGTATAATGATGGTTGCTATATCATAAAGTGCTAATTCAGCAAGTCCAGTTATCACAATAGGAATTGAAAAAAATATTAACATCCATGCTATGCCAATTTTATCGTTAAAATCTATGGGAGTTATTGCTTTTGAAAGCAGATTTCTAGGCCTTATTAACTTTTTACGCACATCTCTTTGGAAAAGATAAATAGCAATACCCAGTGCTGCCATAAAACCCATAGCTGTACCAATCACTGCACCTGCAACATATAAACCTGCATAAACCAGTATAATAGCCATTACAACCATGAAAATTAATTCCATTGCACGTGTTAATAGAATATTGGTCATCTGATAAAAACCTTGGAAAGTTCCTCTCATAGCACCTACAATAACACTAAATGGAGTTATTAATGCAATAAGCTGGAAAGGAAGTGTTGCATCAGGATTATGTAATGCTATTGCAATGGGTTGGGCTAAAAAAAATATTAACACACTGAAAATCAGGCCAAAAACTGTCATCATTATGGTTGCAACACTTATAATTGCTTTAACCATTTCCACATTATTTTGAGCATGATACTGTGAAACATATTTTGCTATTGCAGGAGGCAACCCTGCTCCAGCTATTATTATAAAAAAACCTTGAAGAGGCATTGTAAGACTTAAAATACCATATCCTACCTCTCCTAATAAATTAGTCATTGCAATTTTGTATATGTATCCACCTATTCTATAGAGGAAGGATCCCATTAAGATAACAATACTGCCTTTAGCAATTTTTGAACTCATAATTATAATACCGCACTATATGAAATTTGTGTAATTATAAAAAATTTTATTTATAAAAATCTGAAACATCTAGATTATATAAATGAGGATATAAAGAATAAATGTTTACTATTATTTATACTATGCAAGAAATATTGTTTAGTTCTTACATATATATAATTTACATAGACCCTAATATAATGAAATCCAAATTTTTCAACTTGAAAAAAGTATTTTTTTACTATTTAATCAGAGGTGTATTAATATTAAAATAGTTATGGCAACAGGAACATTTGACCTAATACATCCAGGTCATGGATATTATCTTGAAGAATCTACAAAAGTAGGGGGAAAAGATTCTAAACTTGTGGTTGTAGTTGCAAGAGATACAACTGTAATATCAAAGAAAAGATTACCAGTAGTGGGTGAAAAACAAAGATTGGAAGTTGTTAAAATGATAAAATATGTTAATGAAGCATATCTTGGAAATGAAAATGATATGTTTAAGATTGTTAAAGAAATTAAACCTGATATCATTACAATAGGTTCAGATCAAAAATATAATATAACCCATCTAAAAAAAGAACTTAAAGACAGAGGAATAAATGCTGAAGTTGTGAAAATTCAGGGATATAAAAAAGGACAGCTTGACAGTACTTGTAAAATAATAAAAAAAATAAAAGAAATGAAATTTGATGAAAAAATCTTTAAAAAATGTAAAAAAAATTAAACCTTGGGTTATTAAGGAACAAATAATTTAATATAGAATTTATATTATTCTAAGAGATGTGGATATTATCACCATCAGAGTTGACAATCAATACTGCAGATAAGAATAATGTGAACTTCTGATGCAAAACGTTCTAATCTGATACTAAACCATTTTTAGCTAAACCTTTAAAATAAAGAGTAAAATAATAATTTAGGGCCTTAGAAACTTTGGAGTCATTTAATAACTGGTTTACCATAACTCAGAGGTAAATCACATTTTACCCATAAAAATACAAAATTATATTCTTTAAATAAGTTTTAAAAGATTAATGTATTTTAAATTTCACAAAAGAAACCTTTTTTTCTCTAAATAGGTTATATCTGTCCTTCAAAATTATTATTTTACTATTTGCTTATATAAAATCTTCTAATTATTCTTTTGATTTAAATCATGATTTTCACCATGAAAAGTAGGGGATATATTATAACTCTGGTCTAAAAGGAGGAAAAGCGTTTGTATCGACGTTTAAATGATATTGTCAATTAGATTATTCGAAAATTAACACAAAATCCGGTTTATAATCCTTGTGTCTTAAACGGAAATATAAGTTAGTTCTGGGAGAATACTAAAAAAAATAGAAGTAGTGGATTTTTAGTCAGGATAGAAATCCCGCAGTGCATCCCTAAACTTAATGCCATACATCTGGCTGATGGCGTCGTCTAGTTGTTTAAGTGTAAACCATTTATTAGTATAATTGTCCTTGCTTTTTCCAGTTTTGTCATCAAAATAGACAGTTCTTGTTATTTTATGTGGAAGGGCTTTATCATAGCATTTAATTTTCCATAATTTTTGTCCTTTAACTGTTATAAGTTTAGGTTTTCCATGTACTTCCATTCCAGTGTCCCCTGTGTACAGTTCAGCCACATATAATGCTTTTAATTCGTTAAATGATCTCCATGCACTATGCTTCTTTTTACTAGCTCCTGTGGCTGCGTTAACAGTTACAGTCCAAATTTTTGTCCCATCATCTTCCTTTACTTTAACTTTCCAAAATTTCTTATCAGAGGTTAAATATGCGCTTTTTACTTTAGTACAAGTCACTCCGTTAAGACAATCATTTAGTTGTGCTATTAAACTAGCTACTTTTTTAGTGATTTTAACATCTTTTTGAGTTGTTTTTACAGGATTATTCAGATTGGCTGCAGTAGATGTACTGGCAAAAACACTTAGAAACAATGTAAAAACTAAAATCACTGCTAAACCACTGAAAAACACCTTTTTAACACTTTTTACACTTTTACCCATAATCATATCACCTCACTCAAAATTAGATTAAAACTTGTTTGTTAAATATATATACTTATCCATAATCATTATAGCCAATTGGATGCAGTAAAATGACCAATAAAAGATTAATAAAGATGGAAAAACGTTTGAATCGACATCTGACTGGTATTGCTGAACAATCTTATGTGGAACTGAAAGGGAGGGTTTTGAGTCCAGGTAAATTAAAAACTATTATTGAAAGTCGTAATTTTTAATGTTAATCAACGTACATTATACCGTTTAGAGGGTGATATCTACAATTGAATAAATGAGAGTATACATAGTGGTTGGAGTCTGGGGTAAAACTAGTCGTATGCTTGAGGGAGAGTCTAGGGATATTTTTAATGGTAAATTGATGTGTATTATTCAGACTGGAACACAGTCGTTTTATAACCAGAGTAAAATGGAAACAATAAAAAGCCAGTGATGTGGTGCAGCATAATATGTAGCCTTGGGGTTAGATTAATATGATGGAACCACATAGAGAGTTAGATGGCGAAATTGTACCTGTGGGTGAGCCTTTCTGTAATGGTTTAATGTATCCTGGAGATGAGTTTGGCCCTGTGGATGAGGGGGTTAATTATTCCCATACATTTGTACCATTTATTAGGAAATTGAATGAGGATATTATTAGGGTAGGAATGAATATTCCTGAGTATTATGTATATGCATGGTCCTGTTCTAAGCTCGGGATTAGTATGAAATCCAGAAATGGGTATGAATGACCCACTACCATAAGTTAGGATATTAAAAAAAGCTGCTTCAGAGTTGTTAGAAGGTCATGTTTGATATGAAAGCTTCAAAGGACACGCAACTCTGGTTACAATCACATTTAAACAGACACATAAGCCATGTACAACATAGAGAGCCCCATATACATCCAACTACCAAGACAATCCATCACCATGACATACAGTATCAACCATCAAAAACCCACAAATAAACATAAAATTTAAAAAAAATTTAAGACTCTAAATTTATAGTATTTTACCAAATTTATTTATGAACATAAAAAGAATATAATATTATATAATATCTGATATTAGTAAAAAAAAGAATTTTTTTATTTCTTAAAAATATATATAATCTACTATCCATCCAAAAAAAATAATTTTATTTATATTTTAAATTTTTTTATATGGATTATAATAAAATTGGGGAAATGATATTTTGGAAAAAAAGGATGTTCAAAAAGCTGTTAGAATACTTGAAAGTTCACCAGAGTTTACTGCGATTATTCCAGAGGTTCGCAGTAATATAGTTATGGCAATGGAGAATGCTGAAACAATTAATCAAGTTGTAGGTATTCCTGGAAGAATCACAATTGTAAATGGTATGCCTAAAGCTACCATGGATCCTGATTTTATGACATCATCTCATATGGCTAGATTAGTGATTAGTGTTATTAAACACAACCCAAGTAAGCGAAGTGCAATTAATATAAAATATGATCCTATAATATTAGAGGTATGCAGAAAGCTTGGATTGGAAATATCATCCTATGATCGAGTACATGAACCTGATAAAGTTAAAGAAAGAGAGGGCAGTACAATTCCCTGGGGTGTTGAAACTGCAATAGAAAAATCAGGAAAAGTACCTGATATAATATATCATAAAGGTGCATGGGGAAAAGAGCCTATGATTTGTCTTTTAGGTTCACGTGCATGTGAAGTTGCTGAGATTGTGGTGTGTATTGCAAAATTAACTGAAATACGAAAAAAAGAAGGTTTATTAATACCTGAAAAGGTTATAGAACCTCCTAGAGATTGTCATGATGTCCTTTTTGCAACAACAAGAAAATCATGGGATAATAAAAAAGATGAGGTGCCCTGTGTATTTTGTGCAATAGCAGAAGGCAATCCCAAAGTAAAAGAAATGGTCTTATACAATGATAAAGAAAATATGGTGCTGATGAATATATTCCCATATAACAGAGGCCATTTAGAGGTTGTGCCTGTTAAACATTTTACAGATTTAAATGAATTAAATTTAGAAGAAATGGGAAAATTATTTTATCTTGTCCAAAAATCTATGTCACTTATAAGAGAAGTTATTAAACCTGATGGAATTAATATTGGTATAAATCTTGGAAAAACAGCAGGATCCAGTATAAAACATCTTCACATCCATATAGTGCCACGGTTTAAATATGAATCAGGTTTTATGGAGACAATTGCTGATACTCGGATAATTGAGGAAGATATAGATATTACCTATAATAAATTTATTGAAGAAATTGAAATTTTAAAGAGATGATAATCTATGAAATATGATATGTACAATGAAATTTTAGAACAACCTGAATCATTGAAAAAAACATTATCTGCAGAAAAATCTCATATGAAAGATATTGCAGAGAAAATAAAGGAAATGGATAAAATATATTTAGTTGGTTGTGGAAGTTCTCTTTCTACTTGTTACTCTGCAAGAGATGCAATTGGTTTTTTATCAGATATGAATATTGAAGTTTATACTGGTTATGAATTTGCATATAATAAAAATTTACAAAAAACAAATTCAGCAATAATATTAACATCACAATCCGGAGAAACAGCAGATACCCTAGCAGCACTTAGAAAAGCTAAAGAAAATGGTATTTATACTATTTCAATTACAAATGAACCTGAAAGTAGTATGGTTAAAGAATCTGATGATTCAATAGTAACACATTGTGGAAGAGAAACAGCAATATTAGGTACAAAAACATATATAACACAAATTCTATGTTTATATGAAATATTATTTTCAATAGAAGGATCCCTAGAAGCTAAAAAGGTTTTAGATGATCTAGAACAAATCCCAACTATTATAGGAGATTTGATCAAAGGTACAGAGGAAGATAATAGGATTTTAGCGGAAAAATATAAAGATGAAGAAATTTTTTATTGTATGGGTAGTGGTCCAAACTATGGTCTTGCATATAAAACAGCAATGACCATGTTCATGGAAGGAGCTCTAAAACATGCCTGTCCACTTTATTCAGGAGAATTTAGACATGGACTAATAGAAAGAGCAGAGAAAAATGTTCCAATAATATTTTTAGAAGCAGGTTTGCCTGGTGATGAACTTACAACTAAAGCCATTGAATTTTCAAATAAAATAGAGGTAAATACCATAATATTTAATATGAACAATTATTCAAATATACATCCACTTCTATCCCCATTTATATTATTAATTCCCCTAGAATGGTTTATATATTATTTATCCCATTATAATGGAGAAGATCCTGGAAGCACCAGACATATTGGAAAAGTAAGATATTAAAAAAAAAATAATTAATTAATATTAAATCCCATATAACATTGAATTGTGGATTTAATAAATATCTTATTTTTCATATAAAAAAAATAAAAAAAAATAATTAATTAATGTTTAATATCTACCTTTTTTTTGAGGGG
The DNA here is from genome assembly GCA_028700095.1 of Methanobacterium sp. Lineage (GTDB taxonomy): Archaea > Methanobacteriota > Methanobacteria > Methanobacteriales > Methanobacteriaceae > Methanobacterium_B. The sequence goes on from JAQVTJ010000030.1 coordinate 16,016, forward strand.
TTGTTTATTTGTTTATTTTGTAGGTTTTTGATACATAGGTGTTAGTTGGAGGAATATGGTAGTCTATCATTAGTTTATAAATATAGTCGTTGGATTTAATTAGATAAGGATCTATACCATAGTATATAGGTCCATTGTCGCTTAGATGATGTTCTAATATTACTTTTCGCCCTGTTCCATCTTTATTATAACGTAATGACTGGAAATGGAGATTTTAGTAGGAAGTCGATCATATTTTTGGGTTTGGGGATTGTATGCAACTGGAAGTGCATATAATTTGAAAAGATTATTATTACTTATATTAATTTCTTTTAAAGGTTCGTTAATATTAACAGTTCCAGACTCATCAAAGGGATATAATCCTGCCATAAAATCACGAACATGGATTACAACTTCTTTATCTACACGGTCATATCCATAACCCAATGAATAATACATAGCCTATAATTTCCGTAATCCCACTTTTCTGAGCCAATAAGGACGTCATAACCGTGGTCCTCCTTATAAAAGATTTGGTCTCCACGTGTACCATTAGGATTTAAATTATACGCAGTATAATGTAAATAATTCCCCAAAATACTTTCATAATCATCTACAGTGTAAACTGAGTTTACGGTTAATTTATTGCCTTTGTTTATGTATAATTCTTTGCCTATATTAAACCAGTGATCGTTATCAATTGTGCCTGTTGCTGTTAATTCCCTTTTGTGTTCTGGTGTTGCTGTTGTTATTCCCATGAATAAAACACATATAATAGCCATTATAGTTATTATAGTTATTATTTTTTTATATTCCATTTTTTTCCTACACCTCTTTTTAACTTATTAAGTTAAAAATTCCTATTATACAATATTCATATTTATATCTAATATAATTTAGGGTAGTAATTTTTCATTGGAAAAATAGAGAACGTATAATCCCTTTTTTTATATATTAAGTTTAAACTATCCTTTTCTTCTAAAAATACAATTTTCAAATACTTCAAAAT
>JAQVTJ010000136.1 GCA_028700095.1 Methanobacterium sp.
GTATTATTTTAGATTTAATTGAGATGATCCTATGGTATTTGAAAGAAAATATAAATGTAATAAATGTGGATTTGAATGGAACAACCCTAAAAAACAATATGAAAAATGTCCTGAATGTAAAGCTGAAGATATAGTTGATTATAATGAGGAACAACAAAGAAAAATACCACAGCAAAGAAGCGGAGTAGGAGGCCGTGGAGGTATGAGAGGAGGAATACCACGAGTCTGTAAATGCCATTTATGTGGGTATGAAACCCAAAAAATCCAGGGAATACCTTGTAGAAACGATAAATGTCCAAAATGCGGAACTCCACTATGTGGAAGCGAATAAATATAAATTTAACTGTAGAGGCATAAAAATGATAATTTGTATACCAACTATGGATAGTGAAGGACTTTTCTCAGAAATTTCACTTCACTTTGGAAAAAGTCCCTATTTCACTATTTTAGATATAAAAGATAATAAAATTGAAAAAATTGAGGTTATAAAAAATATAGGAAGACATGATGGAGGAAAGAAAACACCTGCAGAGATCATTATCCAATCAAAACCAGATATTCTTTTATGTGCAAATCTGGGATCAAAGGCTGTACAAATGCTAAACAAAAATAATGTTAAAATATTTGTTGGAGCATCAGGAGACGTAGAAAACACTTTTGAAGAATGGAAAAATGACAATTTACAACTTGCAGATGGAAAAACAGTTTGTATTGAAGGTAATTAGATAATTTTTAAATAGAAATAGATTATTTACAGAAATGAAGTTAATTATTGTATTGTGGTTTGATGAAGAAAATTGATTATACTGGCCTTAAAAAAGGAGAAAAAGCAGCTGAATATTCTGTAATTGCTAATTTTGCCCTGGCTATAGTTAAAACAGTTGTAGGGGTTTTATCGGGAAGTATAGCATTGTTAGCAGATGCTGTTCATTCTTTCTCAGATATATTCTCTTCACTTGCAGTTTATATAGGATTGAAACTATCACAAAGAAAACCTGACGAAAAATTTCCTTATGGCTATTACAAATTTGAAACATTATCTTCCATCATAATATCTGTTATAATTATTATAAGCGGTTTTGAAATAGCAATGGAATCTTTAAATGGAATTATAACGCCAAAACCAATTAACATGCCATTAATTGCCATTACAGTTGCCTTTATCTCAGCTGTGGTTTCATTTTTATTAACTCGATTAAAAGATAATGTTGGAAGGGAAATAAATTCACCTGCACTTATAAATGATGGTAAACATAGCTTTGTGGATATATTCTCTTCATTTATAGTATTTTTTGGGATTTTAACAGCTTATATTGGATATCCTATATTTCAGGGTGTTGCTGGTTTTACAGTAGCCATACTTATTATTTATATGGGTATAAAATCTGGAAAGGAAGCATTACTTATTCTATTGGACGCAAATCTTGATTCAAAAGTTTTGGAGAAAATAAAAGCAATAGCAATCAGCTTTGAAGGTGTGAAAGGGATTCATAATATTAAAATCAGGAGATCTGGTCCTTATATATTCGCTGAACTTCATGTAGAAACTGATATAAATTTATCTTTACAAAAAGTTAGTACAATTTCTAAAAGCATGGAACAAAGAATAAAAAATGAAGTTAATGATTTAAATAGTATTATAATCAAAATTGAGCCTAAAAAGAAGTTTGTTGTTAGAATAGCTATTCCTATAGATAAAGATAAAGGTTTGAATTCTGTTATATCAAAACATTTTGGAAAAGCCCCCTATTTCTTAGTAGTAGATGTAAATAATGATAATATTAAAAATAGTCAGTTAATGAAAAATCCTGCTGCAACATTTGAACAAAAAAAGTGGCTTAAAACTGTTAAATTTCTTAAAAATAAAGAGGTTAATATTTTATTATTTAATGGAAAAATTAATGAAGGCCCCTCATATGCCCTTTCTGACGAATTAATTACTGTTATTATTCCTCATGGGGACAATTTGAAGGATATAATATTAGAAGCGGCATTAAATTACAGATTATAATTTAACTATTATAATGTGGAAATAAATTTATATATTGCATGTGAAAAGATATGGAAAGAAAAGTTGTATAGTGGAGTTTTACAAATATTTTTAGAGATATTGTAAAAGAAATATCTGAAGGATCTAAAGTGGTATTTACAGGTTTCAAAGCTGTTTGTACATCTTTTATTGAATTATTGTCCTATACAATTAAGGATAAAAATTGATATGGTTTATGTACCTGTAGCAGATATTAATAATGCTAAAATGATAAATATGCAGGAAAACATTGGGTATAGTATTGTTGATATTCCTGCTGATCCCAAAGGATCTGAAGTTATTGTTATAATGGATTGTCTTGTAATGCCTAAATTTGGATGTTCAACTGAAGATGTTTTAAAGAGGATCAAGGAAATTTTGTTGAGTCATAAACCTAAAATATTTGGGGTTTGTTTCATGAACATATTCGAAAGGATGGAATTGACTAAGATAATACCATATGATATATTGATACAACTATGGAAACAACTGTTAAAGAGGATTTATGAAACTGAAGTTGGGAGTTTTTATTAGATATCCCAAATTTAAATAGAATACTTCTAATTTTTACTATATTAAATGTTAATATGGTACTATTTTAAATATAAACTATTTTTTTCTTAAATACAAATAATTCATATTATTCTATACAAGATCTCTAACATCAATTGTTATAATTCTTTGATGCAACCAATACACAATAATAAGTCCAAATAAGAGTTTTTTTAGTATAAAAGTTATCTTTTTGGATATCCTTTTATTAAATAAGAAACTTTATATAACAATTATGAATATATATTCACCATGGTTAGGCCAAGGAGATTTCGAAATATATCAAATGAACCGCATACACGCTGTTTTAAGCCTGAAAATGAAAATAATAATATTTCAGAACCTATAAAGATCACTTTGGATGAATTTGAAGCAATAAGGCTTAGGGATTACCATGACATAAAACAGGCTCGATCTGCAGAGATTATGGGAATTTCACAACCTACATTTCATCGCATATTAACTTTTGCACGAAAAAAAATATCTAAGGCTCTAATTGAGGGAAATACCATAATAATTGTTGGAGATGATTTTATAACAGATAAAATAAGGTACAAATGCAATTCATGTGGATTTGAATGGCTTACTAAAGAAAAAAAATATGAAGAATGTTTAGACTGTCATTCTAAAGATATTGTAAAATTGGAAGATGAAAATATTATAATAAAAACAGAACCTTCCATCTTTGAAAGGAAATCTTATGGTGGCCAAGGAATGGGAGCAGGTCCTCCAAGAGTTTGTAAATGTCCAAAATGTGGTTTTGAGTCTCCAAAAGCTAAAGCTGTACCATGTAAAAATACAAAATGCCCTAAATGTGAAACTCCGCTTTGCGGATCAGAATAACTTCAAAATATTATTAAAAATCAAAATTCTTAAAATCGATAAGAGATAGGTGTTATAAATGTCTTTCATAGAAATAAAAAACGTATCAAAAACTTTTGATGGAGTTAAAATACTGAAAAACTTGAATATCACAGTAAATGAAGGATCTGTTTTAGGAATATTAGGAAGGAGTGGATCAGGAAAATCTGTACTTATAAATATGTTAAGAGGTATGAAAGATTATAAACCAGATAATGGCCAGATCATCTACAACATTGCAATATGTCCATTATGTTTAAGGGTTGAACCTCCTTCAATGGAAAATAAAACATGTAAATGTGGTGGAAAATTTGAAGAAAGAAGTTTTGACTTCTGGAATTCTGAAAGAGAAGTTTTTGCAGCCATAAAACGCAGAATATCCATAATGTTACAGAGAACCTTTGCACTCTATGAAGATGACACAGTAATAGATAATGTTATAAAATCTATTACAGGACATGATGAGGAAGAAACCATTTATCTTGCAATTGTGATGTTAGAAATGGCTCAAATGTCCCATAGGATTACCCATATAGCACGTGATCTTAGTGGGGGTGAAAAACAGAGAGTTGTACTTGCAAGACAGCTAGCCAAAGAGCCTATGATATTCCTAGCTGATGAACCAACAGGAACTTTAGACCCTAAAACCGCTGAATTAATTCATCAGGCTATAATTGAAGGAGTTAAAAGTAAAGGAAGAACAATGGTAGTCACTTCCCACTGGCCAGAGGTTATGCGTCATCTTTCAGATTATGCTATCTGGCTGGATAAAGGAGAGA
>JAQVTJ010000031.1 GCA_028700095.1 Methanobacterium sp.
TATTTAGAATATTCTATATTAACAAAAAATAGTTATATTAAAAAGACACATGAAACTTTTCTTAAAACAGCAGCTGAACTTAAAGATATGATTTTAAATGAAAATCAAAAAGAATTTGTTAATTCAATGAGTTCTGCAGCTAAACATCTTGATGATCTTGAATCTGCACTTTGAAGATCTGATAAAGCTATATCTGTTCTTACCCAAGAAGTGAGTATATTAAAAAAACATATGGGTTTAGAAGTGGGTTTAAGACATATTTATTCTGGAAAAGTTCATATAGGAATTTTAGATAAGCTTACACATGAATTTTTAATATTAACAAAGAATAAAAATAATTCGGTTTATCTTAAATTGTCTAATGTTGAAGTTTTAAATAATGAGGATTTATTACAATGGAAATTGGAAAATTATCCTAAAAAATGTTATGATGTATCAGGAATATTTCCAGAAGGATGTGATCCAGATATTATTGTAGATACAATAGAAAATTTAGATAATATAGTTAATGCAGAAGTTATAGGTATTTATCAAGGTAGTCAAATTCCCATGGGATATATTAGTATTACAATTAGATACTCTGTAATAGATAAAAATGCATCTATTATAGTTGAAAAACTCTTAAAAGGTTTTGGAAGTAAGTTACGCTAAATATTAAATCCCATACACCCTTTTTTTCTATATTAATTTATATAAAGTATAATATATCCATTTTTTTTTATATAGCTTTTATATTTTTTTTGTAGGATTATTAATAATATATTCATTAAATTTATTATCTGTTAAATCATAATGTATATATATTAAAAAAAACAAGGTTATAGTAACATATGTTAACTAAAATATATATTGAATTTAAATTCTATTTACACACTTATAATACATTAAACTTTAAAAATTAGATGTAAACTGAAGGATGTTTTTATATGGAAAATAAAGAAATGAAATTAAAAGTTGCAGAAGCATTTTCACAGGCAGATGTTGGAAGGTCTATTGCCAGAATTGACCCTGCATGTATGGAAAAACTTGATCTTCATGATGGAGATATTATTGAAATAGAAGGAAAAAAATTAACAGCCACCAGAGTTGCATCATCACAATCTGACATAGGTCTTGGAATTATACGAATAGATGGATATATAAGAAAAAATTCAGGTACATCCATAGGTGAAGAAGTAATTGTAAGACATGCAAATTATAAAGAAGCTAAAAAAGTTATATTAGCCCCAGTAGAACAACAAATCATGGTAAGAGGAGATGTAAAATCTGCATTTCTAGGAAGAGTGCTTATTAAGGGAGATATGATTATAACTGGTGTTAGACAACAACAAAAAATGAGAACAGGTGGATTGTTCGATGAATTTTTTAGAGATGTAGCACCCATGGGTGAAATAAAACTTGCAGTTGTAACAACCAAACCTGCAGGTGTGGTGCAAATAACAGATTTAACTGATTTGGAAATACAAAGTGAACCTGTAGATGTTTCTAAACTTGAAGGAGTAAAAAATGTAGTTGATGTTACATATGAAGATATTGGTGGACTTAAAGAAGAAGTTAAAAAAGTTAGGGAAATGATAGAAATACCCCTAAAAAGACCAGAACTATTTGAAAGACTGGGAATAGCACCCCCTAAAGGTGTTTTAATGCATGGTCCTCCAGGAACAGGAAAAACATTACTTGCAAAGCTGTTGCAAATGAAAGTGATGCACATTTCATAACAATTAACGGACCAGAAATAATGAGTAAATATGTTGGAGGATCCGAAGAAAGGTTAAGGGAATTATTTGAAGAAGCTGAAGAAAATGCACCATCAATCATATTCATAGATGAAATTGATGCCATAGCCCCTAAAAGAGAAGAAGTATCTGGAGAAGTTGAAAGAAGAACAGTTGCACAGCTACTCACACTTATGGATGGACTTAAATCAAGAGGACAAGTAGTTGTAATAGGAGCAACCAACAGACCAGATGCATTAGATCAGGCCATAAGAAGAGGCGGTAGATTTGACCGTGAAATTGAAATTGGTGTTCCAGATAAAGATGGAAGAGGTGAAGTGTTACAAATACATACCAGAGGAATGCCACTGGATAATAAAGTAGATTTAAATGAAAAGGCAGAAATAACCCATGGATTTGTAGGAGCAGATCTTGAATCTCTGTGTAAAGAAGCTGCAATGAGAGTTTTAAGAAGAGTAATGCCTGATATAAAAGCAGATGAAGAAATATCATCAGAAACACTTAAAAAAATTATTGTAAAAAAATCTGATTTCAAAGAAGCACTTAAAGAAGTACAACCCTCTGCACTTAGAGAAGTACTTGTACAAGTTCCTGATATTAAATGGGATGATATAGGCGGACTTGAAAGTGCAAAACAAGAACTTCAAGAAGCTGTTGAATGGCCACTTAAATATCCTGAAAGCTTTGAAAAATTTGGTGTAAGACCTCCAAGAGGAGTTTTAATATACGGACCACCAGGAACAGGAAAAACATTACTTGCAAAGGCTGTTGCAAATGAAAGTGATGCTAATTTCATAGCTGTAAAAGGACCGGAATTACTTTCAAAATGGGTTGGAGAATCTGAAAAAGGTGTTCGTGAAGTATTCAGAAAAGCCAGACAAACAGCACCAACAGTTATATTCTTTGATGAAATTGATTCAATAGCATCTACAAGAGGAGGATCAAGCACAGATTCAGGTGTTACACAACGTGTTGTAAATCAATTATTAACAGATAGATGGACTTGAAGAACTTCAAGATTTTGCTGTTATAGCTGCAACTAATCGTGTGGATATAATTGATCCTGCATTAACAAGACCTGGTAGATTTGATAGGCATGTTAAAGTAGGTAATCCAGATGAAAATGCTAGAATAGCAATATTTAAGGTACATACAGCTAAAATGCCATTGACAGATGATGTTGATATTGAAATATTAGCAAAAAGAACAGAAGGATTTGTAGGGGCAGATATAGAAGCTGTTTGCCGTGAAGCTGTAATGCTTACACTTAGAGAAAGTCTTGAAGCTGAAAATGTTAATATGAAATATTTCAAAGATGCGATTAAAAAGGTTAAACCCGAAAATGAAACAGATCTAAGCCACTATAGCTAAAAAAAAGATAAAAAAAATATCAAAAGATATATCTATAAATAGAATTATTATGGGAAAACACATTTATACATCCCATATTTATATATATTTTTTTCTATTTTTACTAAATAATAATATTAATTTAATATCTAAGTAAAAAATTTTTTTTTTATAATATTTAAAACTTAAAAACTTAAATATACTTTTATATCCATCTCTTTTTTTTGGGGTATGATTATAAAAAAAATTTTATAACCTTCCAATTTTTATATTATTATATTTGTAATTTTATTTTTCTTCTATTATATAATGAGTGTTGTGCTAATTTTTTTTTTTATAAAATTATTTTTTTAAAAGTTTAAATATACTTTAGATCATATACTAGATTTAAATTAAAAAAAAATTTTGTATATCTAATTATTTTTTTTTTAACATATCTAGATATTTTTATTTATATTTAATAATTTATAATAGGGATGAAACCATGAGTTACAATGTAAAAGATATATCATTAGCACCTGAAGGTAAAAGGAAGATTAAATGGGTTCAAAGACATATGCCTGTTCTTGAACATATAAAAAAAGAGTTTGAACGAGAAAAACCATTTGAAGGTATTACAATTGCCTCTTGCTTACATTTAGAACCAAAAACAATTAATTTGGGACTAACTCTTCATGCAGGTGGTGCTGAAGTTGCAATGACAGGTTGTAATCCGCTTTCAACCCATGATGATGCAACTGCAGCAGGAGCAGCATTAGGACTTCATATGTATGGTTGGAGAGGCGAAACTAATGAAGAATATTATGAAAATATAAATAAAGTACTTGACCATGAACCAGATATCTTAATTGATGATGGTGCAGATATGATATTTTTAGTTCACAGGGAAAGAAAAGAGTTAATGGATAAAATAATTGGTGCTTGTGAAGAAACAACAACAGGAATACATAGACTTAAATCAATGCATCATGATAAAGCATTAAAATTTCCTGTAATGGCTGTAAATGATTCTTATATGAAATATCTTTTTGATAATCGTTATGGTACAGGACAATCTACTTTTGATTCTATAATGGGATCAACTAATATATTAATTGCAGGAAAAACAGTTGTGGTCTGTGGATATGGATGGTGTGGTCGTGGTGTGGCCATGAGAGCAGCGGGATTAGGTGCTAATGTTATTGTAACAGAAATAGATCCAATAAGAGCACTTGAGGCCAGAATGGATGGTTACAGGGTTTTAACAGTTAGGGAAGCTGTTAAAGAAGCAGATATGCTTATAACAGTTACTGGAAATGTTGATGTGGTATCTGGTGATGATTTTAAATATATGAAAGATGGTTGTATATTAGCTAATTCAGGACATTTTAATGTGGAGATTAATAAAGAAGATCTTGAAAAAATGTCTAAATCAACTAAAATATTAAAACCAGATATTAAAGAGTTTGTAATGGAAGATAATAGGAAATTATATTTATTAGCTGATGGGAGATTAGTTAATCTTGCAGGTGAACAAGGACAGGGACATCCAGCAGAGATAATGGATATGAGTTTTGCAATGCAAAGTCTTGCAGCTAAATATCTTCTAAATAACAAATTAGAAGTAGGTGTCTATAAAACATCAGATGAAACAGATAACTATGTAGCAAAACTTAAATTAAAAGCTATGGGTATTAATATAGATAGTTTAACCCCTAAACAGGTTGCTTATCTGGAAAATTGGGAAGAAGGAACATAAAAATAAAAAGAGAATTGGGAATGAGGTTTTTGATAAATTAGTTTAGGGATATTTATATGTTATTAAAGGCTATTGATAAAGGAACAGGACCTACACGTGTTTTTATAGGGGGTGTACATGGGAAAGAGGGTTTAACAACCCTTAATCCAATTAAACTTCTTAATGAAGATGATGTGAAAGATGGGAAACTTTTTCTTTATAATTATGGGGAAAGTAAGTATATCAGTACATTAGATCCTTTTTATTATCAATCTACAATGGGTGAAAAGATATTAAATATTGTAAAAACCCATAAACCTGATATATATGTGGAATTACATTGTTATAAACTTGAAAGTTATCATAAACTTGTAGATATGGAAAGAAAGGAAAAAGTAGGTGTGCCTCCTTTAATAGAATTGGAATATAATGTTTTATTAAGTTCTGTAGCACCGTATCTTAGAACTAAAGTTTTTAGAAAGAATGATATATGTATTACTTTGGAGTTGCCTTGTAAGCCTGAGAAGAAATCTGTTGGTGTTTATGTTGAGGTTATGAAGATAATTGCTGGTTCAAATAATAGAGCTGAAATTGAAGATAAGCTTAGAGTTAAATATCCTTCACAGGTCATAAAAGCCCAGAAGTATGCTGCAGAATTTTTTGGAGGATACCCTGCATTTTAAATTTCTAGTTAACTCCAAAAAAAAATAGAGTATGTTATTTTAATAATTTTTTTTAGTTTTTTTATCTCTTTTTTTAACCAAACCAGTCTTTAAGACTTTTTTGTGTGTTATCTATTTTTTTGAATTTATCAAGAGCGCTCATAACTCTTGTTTGTGAAAAGTCATGGTCTCCACATAAAAATTGTATTGCTCCTTCAGTATCAGGGGATGTCCATTTTAAATTATAATTTGGTTCAATATCATGTTTAAGGAATATGTTTCTTAGAATATCTGGTTCAACTTCCATTTTAATGTTAAGTTCATTTATTACATTATATATATTTTCATGTTCTTTAATAAGTTTTAATCCTGTTTTTGCACCTATTCCTTTAACACCTAGATTAAAATCTGTTCCAACTAATATTGCAACATCAACAAGTTGTTCTCTTGTTATTTGAAGATTTTTTAATACTGTTTCTAGGTCTATTAGTTCAAGGGAGGATTTTCCACCTGTTATTGTAAGGTTTCTTACCATTTTTGTGGCGCCGAAAAGTATACAATCATAATCTTGTGATCCAACACACCATGCATCTCCATTTTCCACCATGTATGATGCTTGTGCTTCACCTTCTCCTTTGGCTTGTATATAGGGAATTCCTAATAATTCCAGAAGTTTTTTAGATCCTTCAACAATTTTTGGTGACATTCTTGAGGTTCTAACTGCATATTTTCTTGCATCTTCTATTCTACCTTCTGCAAGTGCTTTTTCCATTTTTTTCTGGGATTCTTCTTTTATTTCTCTTCTTTTATTTTGTGTGCCTTTTTTTAATATGTCTGATGTTCCATCAAAAATATAAACTGGTTTGATACCTTTTTCAATGAGTGATGAGGTTCTGTAGAGTATGCCGCTGAAATGTGAGGTTATATTACCGTTTTGATCCATTAATGGTGTTCCATCAACTTGTCTTATACTGGATAGGAATTGGTAAATTATATTTGCTGCATCTAATACAATTATTTTAGATTCTAATTGTTCAAATTTTATATTTTCAGGGTTTAGTATATCTCTGAATTTTACGCCCATTTATACCACATTTTTTTTTTGTAAAACTAAAAAAGTTTTTATATTATATATATATTTTGGATAAAAAAAATTTTTTTTTTTATTTTACTTATAAAAAATAATTGATTATATTTTATAATTTTTATATTTAGTCTTGGAATTGTTTATATGGAAATGTTTCTTTTAACCAGATTAAAATTTCATTGTTATGAATTATATTATAGGTTCTTGTAAGCATGGGAGAATCTTCTTTAAATATTTTTTTAAGTTCTGGTTTTGGGGGTTCATAATAAACAGATTTAATTTCTCTGCGTGATTCAATATTATGTTTCTTGAGTATTCTACCAATTGGCATATCTGCCCTTATTAGATCTTCTTTAAACCCATTTTCAAGTCTTTTAATAGGTATAAGTGAAATTGCATAGATTAATGGTTTGTGTGTTTGGATAATAACAACCCTATAATTTACTATGTCTTTAATTTTAATATTTAATAATTGAGCTATTTTATGATCTGCTTCTATAAATTTTTGTTCCAATGTTTCTATTTGAACATGTCCCTTTATTACATCAAGTATGGTTGTTACAGAACCATCTGTGGTTAGAAGTATTTTCTGGGCATTTGAAAGTTTTCCAACTTTTTTTTCTACTTTTTGGATACTTTCAATTATAGATTGTTCCATTTTTAACCTCTAGGATCTTTAATTTCACCATGAATTGCTGATGCAGCTACCACAGCAGGATTTGCTAGGAATACTTCTGATTCAGGGTCACCCATTCTTCCTAAGAAGTTTCTGTTGGTTGTTGCTATACATACTTCATCTGATCCCAGAACACCCATATGTCCACCTAGACATGGTCCGCATCCAGGGTTACATATTATTGCACCTGATTCCATGAAAATATCTATAAGACCGTTATGAATAGCTTGTTTGTAGATTTCAGCTGAAGCAGGTATTATGATAAGTCTTACATCTTCATGTACTTTTTTGCCTTTAAGTATTTTTCCTGCTTGTACCAGGTCTTCTAAACGGCCATTGGTACATGATCCTATAAATGCTTGGTTAATTGTTTTACCTTCAACTTTGGAAATATTATCAACATTATCAACGTTATGTGGGCAGGCAATTTGTGGTTCCATATCATCTACTTGGATTTCATATTCTTTTTCATAGACATGGTTTTTATCAGATTTTATAATGTTAAATGATTTAACATTTCTATCATTTAGATATTGTAAAGTTGCTTTGTTAGGTTCCATTATACCGTTTTTTGCACCGCTTTCAATTGACATGTTACATATTGTCATTCTACCAGAGACATCCATTTGTTCTATGGTATTCCCATGGAATTCTAGTGTTTTATATGTTGCACCAAATGTACCTATTTCCCCTATTATATTAAGTATAATATCTTTGGCTGTGACATATTTACCAAGCTGACCTTCAACATTAATTTTATATGCTTCAGGTACTCTAAACCATGTTTTACCTGTTGCATATACAAATGCCATGTCAGTTGCACCCATTCCAGTTGCAAATACACCGAAAGCACCGTGTGTGCATGTATGTGAATCCGCACCCACAACTATAGAACCTGGTTTTATAAATCCATATTCAGGTAATACTTGATGGCATATGCCTTCTCCATGGTTAAAATATTTTTTTATACCTTGTTGGCGTGCAAAGTTCTTTGTGACTTTATGAAATTCTGCTGATCCAATAGTGTTTGGAGGTACTGTATGATCACAGATTATAACAATTTTATTAGGATCCCATACTTTATCAGAGATTTTTTTAAATGTGTTAATGGTAGGTGGAGATGTTCCATCATGAGACATTGCCAGATCAACTTCAACCTCTATTATTTCACCAGGGCTGACTGTTTTTCTGTTTGCTCCTTTTGCAAGTATTTTTTCTGTTATATTCATATTGATTAAATCCCTTTTTTTTAAAATTTTTTAAAATATTTAATGGAGAATAGGTTCCATTAAAACATTAAAAAACCCCTTCTTTTTTTTTATATGATAAAATTTTATGATAAACTTTTATTATATTTTAAAGTTCAAAAGGTCCTCGAACTGACCGTACAATTGTGTTAAATATCTCATCATTAATGTATTTACCTTCTTCTCGTTTATTTTTAACTTTTTCAACAATTTTACAGAGTTCATCCCTTGTAACATCTATTCCACATTCATTAAGCTTTGCTCTGACAGCTCTGCATCCTGAATGTTTTCCAAGAACAATTCTACGTTGATGTCCTATTAATTCTGGTAAAAATGGTTCATAGGTTAAAGGTTCTTCAATAACAGCATCTACATGTATTCCTGATTCATGGCGGAATATATTTTTACCAACTATAGGTTTGTTATATGGTATTTTTACATGGGTTAATGATTCAACAAGTTTGGAAAGTTCATAGAATTTACTTATATTAAATCCTAAATCAATACCATATATAAATTTTAAAGACATAATTAATTCTTCTAATGAAGTATTTCCTGCTCTTTCACCTATTCCATTTACTGTTGTTGAAACTGCATTTGCACCTGCAAGTAATCCTGCTATTGAATTGGAAAGAGCCATACCAAAGTCATTATGACAATGAAGTGCAATATCTGCTTTTATTGTGGGTCTTATTTCTTTTACAAGATAATCCATTCCATAGGGACTTATAGCTCCTACTGTATCGGCAATATGAATTCTATCAACACCAAAATCATCTGCACGTTTATATATTTTTTTCAAAAAATCCAGATCTGTTCTTGTGGCATCTTCAGCAGAGAATGCAACAAATAATCCATGATCTTTTGCATGTTCAATTGAATTCATACAAATATTTAATATTTCTTCTCTGCTCATCTTTATTTTATGTTTTAAATGCAGATCTGATGTTCCCATAAATGTTATAACACCATCAACATCACAGTCAATAGCAGTGTCAATATCTGATTTTTTAGTACGTGATAAGCAGAGTATTTTTGCATTTAAATCTTCGTTAACAATAGCCTTAATAGATCTCTTTTCCTCATTGGATACCACAGGAAATCCTGATTCTATTTGGTGTATTCCAAGTTCATCCAGTTTTTTGGCAATTTCAACCTTTTCAGGGGTTCTTAAACATACCCCTGGAGTTTGTTCACCATCTCTTAATGTTGTATCATATACAGTTATTTCTTCTGGAAACTTTATTTTTGATTCTTTATTGAACTGGCTTGTTAAGTATTTCACAAATGCCCACCTTATTTTTTTTTATTTAAAAGAAAATTTGTCTCATCACAATTTATTTATTTATTTTGTAGGGAAATATTATATGGTTGGTAGAAAATGTTTTCAGTAGATTTTATACCTATTTATAAACTATGATGTAATAATACCCTTATTTTGTTAAAGACTATGTTCTTCTATTAAACCTTTTTTTTTATCACAATATGATATAGGTTATTTGTTAAATATTTTTAGTATCATTAAACTTAAATAGGTTTAGTTTTTACAGATAATACTTCATAAAAATTGTATAATGTTAATTTTAAAAAGAATTTATATGGAAACCATACTTTTTAGATATTATATTAAACAAAAACTAAATTTCACTTTTAATAAGTGGTAAATATTTAGATTTATGGCCTAAAAATTATATTCATTAATTATAAACCTATTATTTTTAATAATTTCTAATATTATTTTGAAGTGTGTTTTATTATTATAAATTTAAAAATAAATAATTTATTTTATAAAATCTAAAAAAAATGGATTAAAAAAAAAAGTATGGTTTTATATTATAATTTTATTAAAGATTTTTTTTTAGATAAATTTTCATAATTCCATTAGTTCTAGATATGATCTTCTTTCAAATCCTTCTTCTATACCTAATTTTTTATATATTTCAAATATTTTATTTAGATGGATGGTTGTATCATCATTTTCATGTGCTTCAATTTCTATTTCAACAAATTTACCTACATTATGTACTGTGTCTAGTGTGATTATACAGTCATTTAAATGGTAAATATCTCTATCTTTTTTTACTAGGGCAGTTTTTCTAAAATTAAGGTTTTCTAATATTAAGCCCATATTTTCTGCATCAAATATTTCTACCTCTATTTCTTTACGTGTTTTACTTACATTATCCATTTTAGCACCTTTATATGTAAGTATAACTTTAGTTTCTTTATCTGTAGGGATTTGTCTGATTCTTAATGCTTCATCGGTCTGGGCAAAGTCTTTATGTGGTGCATTATAATAAACATCCCTTTGATGTTCATTTTTTATTTTAATGGCACCAATTTTATTTAAATTCTTTTTAATGTTAGTAAAATCAACTACATTTGCTTTGACTTCTACTTCTATCAAAATTAATACCTCCCATAATATATATAAAAAAATGGATGGAAAATTTTTTTTTTAAACCTTTCAATTATTATTATTATTATTATTTATGTTTAATTTGTATAGTGGGTAATTTGGATATTTTAACAAAAATAATTTATAGTTTATTAAACACATTTAATAATAATAATAATAAATTAATAATTATATTATATTATTATTTCTAAGAATAAACTAGAAAATATATTAAAAAAAAAATTCATATTATATCCCAACAATTCATTTACAAAAATAAATATTTTATTTGTTATTAATATAATATTAATTAGAAATAAATAAGAGTAAAAAAAAAAGAAAGATGTTAATTAAGTTATCATATTTAGAAAATTTATTTTAAATGTAATTATTATAAAGATATATAATAATAGTATATATTTTTTAAGATGAAAAATTTTTTATTTAAAAGTATTGAAAAACATATAATAGATAAAATTATTGTTAAAAAAAAGCATCTTTATATAAGTTGGATTAATAATTAACAATTTATAGAATATATAAACTATAATTCTGATTATAAATTAAATACATCTGGAGGAAATTTATGACAACTGTAGAAATTAAAGTTGAAAACATCGTGGCGTCTGCCGCGCTTGGAAAGTCTTTAGACCTTCCACAAGTTGCTCCTGCCCTGGAAGGAGTTGAATATAATTCAGAACAATTCCCAGGGTTGGTTTATAAATTAAAAGAACCAAAAACAGCAGCACTAATATTTGGATCAGGTAAACTGGTCTGTACAGGTGCAAAATCAATACAAGACTCAAAGAAGGCTATACATATAGCTGTTGATAAAATGAGAGCTCTTGATACAAAAATTCCCCATGAATTTGATATTAAAGTCCAAAATATAGTTGCTTCAGCAAATCTTGGAAAAACATTAAACTTAGAATCTGTTGCTCTGGATCTTGAAAATACAGAATATGAACCAGAACAATTCCCAGGATTGGTTTACAGACTTGATGACCCTAAAGTTGTTTTACTTTTATTCGGCTCAGGGAAAGTGGTTTGTACCGGTGCAAAAACCACTGCAGATGCTCAATTCGGTGTAGAGAAGACAAAAGAACGACTAGCTGAACTGGATTTGATATAATTTTAACTTTTACTCGATTTAACTCGGTGATCTTTTGATTAAACTTATAGTATTCGATCTTGATAACGTTCTTATTGATGGAGAAGCAATAAATGAAATTGGTAAATTAATGGACGTTGAAGAAGAAATCTCAAAGATAACTAAAAAAGCAATGGAAGGCGATCTAGATTTTGAAACCGCTCTCAAAGAGAGAGTTGCACTATTAAAAGGAGCAACAGTTGAAGATGTTAAAGATGTCGTTTCAAAAATTCCCTTCATGGAAGGGGCTGAAGAAACTATTGCAGAACTCAAAAAAAGAGGATATAAAATTGCAACCATAACCGGTAGTTTTGAAATCATCGTCAAAAGGATGAAAGATGACCTAGGTTTGGATTACGCATTTTCAAATGTTCTCCATGAAAAAGAGGGAAAATTAACAGGAGAAGTCAGCGGCCCGCTAGTAAAAGGTTCAAAGGCAGAAATCCTGAAGGAGATAATGGAAATGGAAAAAATAAAAGCAGAAGAAACTGCAGCAGTAGGAGACGGTGCAAACGATGTGTCAATGCTTGAAGAAGCAGGTTTAGGAATAGCATTTAATGCAAAACCCGTTTTAAAAGAAAAAACAGATGTTGTTGTTGATAAAAAAGATTTAAAAGAAATTCTTGAAGTATTTGATAAAGAAGAACAAGAAAATAAAACATTAGATACAACAATTCCAGATGAAAAAGCTGAAGACACAGCACCAGAAGACACAATAGCAGAAAATAAAAAAGAAGAAATCCCAATGGAAGAAACCAAAAAACCTGCAAAGGAAAAACCAGCAGAAACCAAAAAACCTGCTGATGAAAAAGTAGAAAAAACAGTCAAAGAACCATCAGAATTATCTGAAAAGGAATCACAAGCCAAAAAATCATCTCCAGATGTAAAAAGTGAAGTGAAACCTGAACCTAATCCTGATGCAGGGAAAAGCTTTGGTGAACTCCTTTCAAACAAAAAAGATCTTGAAAAAAGACTTAAAATACTTACAAAAGAACGTGACGATTTAAATGAAAATGCACGTGAATTCAAAAAGGTAAGGGATGAACTAAACGCTGGTATTAAAGACAATCTGGATAAAGCCCTTAAATATCGAGATGAACGTGACAAGATCAATAAAGAAGTTCGTAAGTATAAGAAACTTCGAGATGATACCAATCAAGAACTGAAAAAAATGGAATATGCCTCTGGAAGAAGGGATATACTTAAAATTCAGGGTGAAATTGATAAAATAGAGAAAACCATAGAAACCAAAGTTCTTGACATGCGAAAAGAGAACGAACTAGTTAAAAAGGTTCAAGATCTGAGTAAAACCCTTTCACAGATGAAAGAAGATAAAAAAGTTCAAAGTGAAGCAATTGCACTTAAAGAAGTTTCAGAAGCCCATCATGCCAAGGTAGTTGAATTTTCGGATAAAGCCCAAGAAACACATGAAAACATGCTTGAATACTTCAAAAACATTGATGATGTAAGGACAAAAGCAGATCAGGCACATAATAAGTTTATAGAAACTCGTGAAACAGCCTCAGCAAAACATGAAGCGGTAAAAACTGTTCTTAATGAAATCAGACGGAAAAATAAAGGTCTTGACAAAGTTAAAGCCAAAGAACGGAATATGGAAAGCGAGAAAAGTAAAAAGAAGAATATGGCTGAAAAAGAAGTTGCAATTGATATATATGAGAGGTTCAAAGAAGGTAAAAAACTTTCAACTGAAGAACTCAGACTTCTGCAAAAACATAATATTGTTTGATTCTTTTAATCAAACAAATTTTTTA
The DNA here is from genome assembly GCA_028700095.1 of Methanobacterium sp. GTDB lineage: Archaea > Methanobacteriota > Methanobacteria > Methanobacteriales > Methanobacteriaceae > Methanobacterium_B. The sequence continues at coordinate 13,796 of JAQVTJ010000031.1, forward strand.
TCTCTTTTTTAAAAAAATTCTCTCTCTCTTTTTTTTTATATTCTTTTTTTTTGTTATTTTGAAATAAATCTGCATTAAAATATAACTATAATATTTTTCTGATCATTATATATTTTTTTATTAAAAAGTAGGGCTGTAAAGTTAGTGGGTGTTCAGTAACTACACTTAAAATTTTAAGCTTTTCTAAACGGCTAATTTAGGAAAACAGAACTCAAAAAAAAAATATAATTGAGTTCAAAACCTACCTATTTGACAACTCATAAAAAGTATAAATCCCATTATTATTAATATTTAATATAATTAGAATTAATTTATTTATATTATCCAAATTTTTTTATTAGTTTATATTAAATTATTGGGAGTTATATTATTTATGGAATCAGAAAATACAAATAATTCAATTAGGATCGCAGCATTATTAGCTGAACTTTAGCCAATTTTTTAACACCATTTATGAGTTCAGCAGTAAATATTGCACTTCCTGCTATAGGGTTAGAGTTTGCTATCAGTGCTATTCTTTTAAGGTGGGTTCCAACTTCCTTTTTATTGGCAGCAGCTATGTTTACTGTTCCATTTGGTAGAATAGCAGATATTTATGATATGAAAAAAATGTTCAAGAACCAGCTAATTAAAAATTCATATAAAGTGATCATACTATTCGTTAAAAAATTATTACTTTTATATTTTTGTAATAGTTATTTATATTAATACATATATAACAATAAGTATTACATTTTAAAGGTGAAACTCATGAATGATGATCAAAACTTAGGTAAATTAGAGTCCTTCTGGATGGAAAGTACCCCTGGTAGGGATTATGGAACACTTGAAGAGGGGTTAACAGTTGATGTTATAATCTTAGGAGCAGGGATTGCTGGTATTACATCAGCATATCTGTTAAAAAAAGCAGAAGTATCTGTTGCACTTATAGAAGCCCGAAAAATAGTTAAAGATGTTACTGGACACACCACTGCCAAAATAACCTCTGCTCATAATGTAATATATTCAAATCTTGAATCAAATTTTGACAGTAATGGAGCGCGCATTTATGCTGAAGCCAATGAAAGAGCCATAGATAAAATTGAATCCATAGTAAAGGAAAGAAACATAGAATGTGATTTCAAACGTATACCCTGTTATGTCTACAGTGAAGATGAAAAGGACATGATAAAAAAAGAGGCTAAGGCTTGTGAAGATGCCAAACTTCCAGTCTCATATACCGAATCTACACCACTACCCTATGATGTCGCCGCAGCAATTAAATACAAAAACCAGGCCGAGTTTCATCCTCGAAAATATCTTCTTAACCTGGCTGATACCATTACAGGTAATGGCAGTTATATATTTGAAGGTACAAGGGCAATCGATGTTAAAAAAGGAGAAATGAATGAAGTTGTAACAGATAAAGGATCAGTTCAGGCTAAAAATGTTATTGTAACAACACACGTCCCATTTTACGACCCTGGTCGATTGTTTGCCCGGATGTATCCAAGCATGTCCTATGCACTTGGTTTTTACGCTAGTGAGCCATTCCTTGAAGGAATGTTTATAAGTACAAAACTAACATTCACCTATCGTTCCACACCATCAGATAAGGGAGAGATGATAATTGTAAGTGGTGCCAATCACAAGGCAGGACATGAAAAAGACAACTTTGAGTTTTATAAAAAACTGGAAAAACATGCCCGTGGCCACTTCAACGTTAAATCAATCGATTACCACTGGTCTACAATGGACTACATCACAATGGATAAGGTCCCCTATATCGGTAAGGTAAAATTCGATTCAAGGATTTATGTGGCCACAGGATTTATGAAATGGGGAATGACCTCTGGAACCGTTGCCGCGATGATAATAACCGATATGATTTTGGGTAATGACAATAAATGGAGTTCATTTTTCGACCCCTCAAGAAGTAAACCCGTGCTTGAATCCACCAAAGAATTCCTAGGAACCAATATAGATGTGGCAAAAGAACTTCTAAGTGGTAGATTAAGCAGACAAAAATCATATAAACCATCTGAGCTGGAAAAAGGTGAGGGAAGGGTACTTAATGTGGATGGAAATAAAGTTGTCGCCTATAAAGATGAGAATGGTAAAGTTTATGCACTTTCTTCTGTCTGTGTGCATCTTGGATGCCAGGTTAACTGGAACAATGCTGAAAAAACATGGGATTGTCCATGTCATGGATCCCGTTATACATACGATGGTGAAGTATTGCATGGACCTGCATTAGGAAATCTAAAGAGATATGAGGTTCTGGAAAAATAACTTTTCATTATTTTTTAAGAGAAAAGTATTTTTAATAAAACGCTAAATTATATTACGTAATGAGTTTAATTAAAATAATCAGTTACAAAAATCTATTTTGGTGAAAATTTGGAAAATTACAGTGATTATAAAATGCCCGCCTTAATTATAGCGGTTATATCATCATTTTTAACACCATTTATGAGTTCAGCAGTGAACATTGCACTCCCTGCTATAGGGTCAAAATTTGCTACCAGTGCCCTTCTTTTAAGTTGGGTTCCAACTTCATTTTTATTGGCAGCAGCTATGTTTGCTGTTCCATTTGGTAGAATATCTGATATTTATGGTATGAAAAAAATATTCAAATATGGAATAATAATATTCACTGTATCTTCATTTTTATCTGCAATTGCAACTTCAATAGAATCTTTGATAATATTTAGATTATTTCAGGGATTTGGTGGGGCTATGATATTTGTTACAGGTCTTGCAATTATAACATCGGTTTATCCACCACAAGAAAGAGGTAAAGCTATAGGAATAAATATAGCAACTGTTTATATAGCTCTATCCCTTGGACCTGTTCTAGGAGGGGTAATGACCCAATATTTAGGTTGGAGAAGTTTATTTTATACAATGGTTCCTTTGGGTGTTTTAATATTAAT
>JAQVTJ010000032.1 GCA_028700095.1 Methanobacterium sp.
CAGGTGAAGCTGAAGATTTAATCAACGATATAGTTGAGAAAATCAAAGAACTTAAAAAATAAGTAAAAAACTATTTTTTACAATGAAAGGCCCATGCCTTTCTCATTTTATTTGAAGGTGATTTATATGGAAGATGGAACTCCTGCTGAAATTATAGAAGTTCTGAAAAGAACTGGAATGACTGGAGAAGTCATGCAGGTTAAATGCAGAATACTAGATGGAAGAGACAAGGGAAGGATACTCACAAGAAACGTCATGGGAGCAATACGGGAAGGCGACATATTGATGTTACTGGATACAATAAGAGAAGCAAAAGAAATCCGTACCCCATAATTAAAAGGTGTTTAATATGAGAACATGTTCATTCTGTAAAGAAGAGATTGAAGAAGGCACAGGAAAGATGTACGTCAAAAAGGATGGTACAGTATATTTCTTCTGCAGCAGCAAATGTGAAAAAAACCAAATTGGACTTGGAAGAGTACCAAGGAAAGTTAAGTGGGTTAAAAAATGAAACAGAGAAGTTTTGTAATGCTAAAACCTGATGCAGTCAAAAGAAGATTTGCTGGAGAGGTTCTTACAAGGTTTGAAAAACGCGGTCTTAAGATCATTGCAACTAAAATGATGATTATTAACAGCGACCTTGCAAAAAAGCATTATGGAGAACACTCTGAAAAACCTTTCTTCAAAGATCTGGTTGACTATATAACATCAGGACCCGTTGTTGCAACTGTAATTGAAGGAGAAGAATGTATAAGCCTAATCCGAAAGATGGTTGGTGCTACAAACCCACAGGAAGCTGAATTAGGAACAATCAGAGGCGATTATGCCATTGATACAGGAAGAAATATTATCCATGCATCAGATTCTCCTGCTTCAGCAGAAAGAGAAATAACACTATTTTTCGAAAACTCTGAAATTTGTGAGTACACCCTGCTTGACGAGGAACTAATATACGAAGAACCATAATTATCAAGAGCCTTAATTTTTTTTAAGCTCTTATCTTTATTTGGAGGTTAAAAGTGAAGATTCGATCACCAATAGTGTCTGTTTTGGGTCATGTCGACCATGGAAAAACCACTCTTCTTGATTTTATAAGAGGCGGAGCCATGGCTCAAAATGAAGCAGGAGGAATAACACAACACATAGGTGGAACTGAGATTCCAATGGAAGTAATTGAAACCATATGTGGAAACCTTCTGAAAAAATTAGATATCCGCGAAACTATGCCCGGATTATTTTTCATAGACACTCCTGGACACGAAGCATTCACAACACTCCGTAAAAGAGGCGGTGCACTTGCAGATCTTGCAATACTCATTGTTGATATTAAAGAAGGGTTCAAACCTCAAACATATGAGGCTTTAAACATACTTAAAACTTTTAAAACCCCTTTTGTTGTTGCAGCCACTAAAATTGATAAAATCTATGGTTGGGAAACACATAAAGATCTATCATTTATTCAAACCTACAAAAAACAACCAGCTAATGTTCAAGAGAAGCTTGACACTGGTATATATGAAATTGTAGGAATACTTCATGATGAAGGATTTGAATCTGAAAGATTTGATAGGGTTGAAAACTTTGCAAAACAAATTAGTATAATCCCAATTAGTGCAAAAACTGGTGAAGGAATATCTGAACTATTAACTATGCTAATGGGTCTTGCTCAACAATATTTAAAGGAACAACTTCTATTAGAACCTGATGCACCTGCAAAAGGAACAATACTTGAAGTTAAAGAAGAAAAAGGATTGGGTATAACTGTTGATGCTGTTATATATGATGGTATATTAAGAAAAAATGATACTATAGTTTTAACAAGCAGAGATAATGTGATCACAACGAAAATAAGGTCATTATTAAAACCAAGACCACTAGAAGAAATGAGAGATTCTAAAAAACGTTTCTTAAAAGTTGATGAAGTGGTAGCTGCAGCAGGCATTAAAATTGTTGCACCAAAAATTGAAAATGTTATTTCAGGATCCCCACTTAGAGTTGCAAGGGAAGACTTTGAAGGGATTAAAGAAGAAATAATGAACGAAATTGAAAGTATTAAAATAGACACTGATGAAATGGGTGTTATAGTAAAGACTGATACTTTAGGATCCCTTGAAGCTCTTGTAAGTATGTTAAAGGCCATGGAAGTACCTATAAGGGCTGCTGATATAGGGGATGTTTCACGCAGAGATGTTGTAGATGCATCAATTGTAAAGAATACAAATCCTGAATATGGTGTTATAATAGCATTCAATATTAAAATTCTTCCTTCAGCATCTGAGGAAATAAAAGCCACAGGTGTTAAATTATTCTCTGCAAATGTAATATACCAACTCACAGAGGATTATGCAGAATGGACTGCAGCAGAAGAAGAAAGAAAGAAAAAAGAATGGATAGATGCAATTATACGGCCTGCAAAGATAAGAATTATCCCAAAACTTGTTTTCAGATTCAGTAAACCTGCTATTGCTGGTATTGAAGTGCTTGGAGGTACAGTGAAAAAGGATTATATCCTTATTAGAGACACTGGTGAGAAGGTTGGAAAAGTTGAGAGTATGCAAGATAAAGGTGATAATAAACCATCAACATCCAAAGGACATCAAGTTGCAATGGCAATTAAAGATGCTGTTTATGGAAAGAATTTTGAAGAAGGTGATGTTTTATTTGTAGATATACCTGAAAGCCATTATAAAATTCTTGAAACTGAACTCAAATCAAAACTCTCAGAAGATGAACTTCAAATACTAGAAGAACTGGTTAAAATAAAAAGGAAAGAAGATAATCTTTGGGGAATGAGGGTAGAATATTAATTTCATAATTAAATTACAATTAAAATCTTAGTTATAATTTAATGATTCTTTTAAACCATAACCATTGAATTACAAAATGGAAAACGATAAATAATATAGATTATATAGAACCAGAATAAGATGGAGGAGATATATTGGCATTTAAATTAGTTATTTCAGAAGGCAAAAAAAGCCACCAAGTCGAAGTCGAAACTGCAGAGTCAAAAAAACTTATTGGATTAATAATTGGTGAGGAATTTGATGCTTCTCTTGTTGGTTTAGCTGGGTACAAACTCAAAATTACCGGTGGAAGCGATAAAAATGGTTTTCCAATGAAAAAAGATGTAGATGGACAGAGGAGAATAAAAAGTCTTCTGGCCGGTGGTATCGGATTTAATCCAATAATAGATGGGCAGAGAAGAAGAAAAACTGTTCGTGGAAATACTATATCCAACGACATAGTGCAAATCAACACTATTGTTACCCAAAAGGGTGAAAAGGATATAGATGCAATTTTAGAAAGTAATGATTAAAGCTTACGGGTGTAATATCGTGAAAGTACAGTCTGAAATAAACATAGGGCTTGTGGGACATGTAGACCACGGCAAAACAACTCTGACAAAAGCCCTATCCGGCATATGGACAGACACTCATAGTGAAGAGACAAAAAGGGGTATTTCAATTAGGTTAGGTTATGCTGATATAACCTTCCGCAGATGTACCAGTTGTCCTGCTCCACAATGCTTCACAACTGCACTTATATGCAGTCACTGTGAAGAAGAGACCAATGTCCTTAGAAAGGTATCATTTGTTGATTCACCAGGGCATGAAACATTAATGGCAACAATGCTTTCAGGTGCAGCCATAATGGATGGTGCTGTGTTGGTGATAGCAGCCAATGAAACATGTCCACAACCACAAACCAAAGAACATTTAATGGCTTTAGATGTAATTGGTGTTAAAGAGGTTATAGTGGTACAAAATAAAATTGACATTGTTTCAAAGGAAAGGGCAATAGAAAGTTATAATGAAATCAAAGAATTTGTTAAGGGAACATGTGCAGAGGAAGCACCAATAATACCTGTTTCAGCACAGCAAAGTGCAAATATTGATATTCTCATAGAAGTTATCCAGGAATCCATAAGAACTCCAAGAAGATCCCTTAGGAAATCACCAAGGATGTTTGTTGCACGATCTTTTGACATAAACAAACCAGGATCCAGTCCTGATAATATCCAAGGTGGAGTAATAGGTGGTTCACTTGTCCAGGGAAAACTTAAAGTTGGAGATGAACTGGAAATAAAACCAGGAATACAAATAAAAAACAAAGGTAAAATGGAATGGATGAGTTTACACTCAGAAATTACCGGTCTTGTAGCAGCAGGAGAGTCTGTAAGTGAAATTGGCCCTGGAGGATTAATTGGTGTTGGTACAAAACTTGACCCTGCACTAACTAAAGCTGATTCATTATCAGGATCTGTTGCTGGAAAACCAGGAACACTACCACCAATCATGCACAGTTTCAAAATGAAAACCCAACTCCTTGACAGGGTTGTTGGTACAAAGGAAGAACGTAAAGTTGATCCAATAAAATCATCTGAACTCCTCATGATAAATATAGGCACTTCAACATCTGTTGGTGTGGTAACCAGCGCAAGGAAAAATGAAGTTGAAGTAAATCTTAAACTACCAGTATGTGCCGAAGGAGGGCAGAGAGTTGCACTCAGCAGACGTGTTGGAGCAAGGTGGAGGTTAATTGGATATGGTATCATCAAATAATTGTGAGGCAGTTATTGACGCAAATTTTTTATGATGGCAGCTCAATTTCACATGGAAATTATAGGTGAACTTGAGCTTATCCTACCTTCATGCAAATTCCTTGTCCCATCAGCTATTTTAAAAGAACTTAGACGCATAAAAAATAGATCTAAGGGTAAAAATCGCGTTTCAGCATCAATAGCCTTGAAAATTGCAAGTTCTATCCCATTTGAGGTTATAGAAATGCAAATAAAAGATGGTGAAAGTGTTGATGATGCAATTCTAAGGTTATCAGAAAAGTCACGGATATTATGTACTAATGACCGTGAACTGAGAAGAAAAGCTCGTGAAAGGAATATAAATGTTATATATCTACGTCAAAGAAAATATTTAGATGTTGATGGACATTTAAAGCATTAAATAACAATAACATAATATAACTCAATTAAAAATTTAAAAACTTTAGGTTTTACAGGAGGAATCTTATGAATCTCTGGAAAGACATACCAACCGGACCATCAGCTCCAGAAGTAATATACGCTGTTGTGGAAATTCCAAAAGGATCAAGAAATAAATATGAATATGATAAGGATATGGAAGCATTTGCACTTGACAGAGTTTTATACTCACCATTCCACTATCCTGCAGAGTATGGTATAATACCTAAAACACTCTGGGATGATGGAGATCCAATGGATGTGCTGGTAATAATGGATGAAGCAACATTTCCAGGATGTATTATAGAAGCTAGACCCATAGGAATCATGAGAATGATAGATGGTGGGGATAGTGATGATAAAATATTAGGGGTTCCTGTAAATGATCCCAGATTTAAAGATATTCAAGATATCGGCAATTTACCTAAACACTTTTTAGATGAAATTGAACATTTCTTCACAGATTATAAAAAACTTGAAGGCAAAAAAGTAAAGGTTTTAGGATGGGAAAATGCAGAAATGGCATTTGAAGCAATTAAACATTCTCAAGAATTGTATAATGGAATGTAAAAATAATCTGGAACATATATCCAAATAAAAGTTCATAAAAAATATTTAAATTAAAAATAAACATTAACATTTGCTTAAAATTTATCAAAGCAAAGTAGAGGGATTTGTTTGTATTTAGTATCCAAAATAGAAGACACTGTAAGAATTCCACCAAATAAGTTTAGTGATCCTTTAGAAAATGTAGCAATTGAAATTTTAAATGAAAGCTATGTTGGAAAAATCGATAAAAAACTTGGTTTGATGGTAACAGTAAAGGAAATAGAAGAAATAGGCACTGGAAAGGTAATAATGGGAGATGGCGCAGCATATCATGACGTCCTATTTACAGCCCTTTTCTTCAAGCCAGAACTACACGAGATAGTGGAAGGAGAAGTCATAGAAATAACCGAATTCGGGGCATTTATCCGTATAGGTCCTATGGATGGACTTGTACATGTATCCCAAGTTACAGATGACTATATAAACTACGAGGGTAAGAGAGGAACATTAATAGGCAAAGAATCTAAGAAAAGCCTTGAAGAAGGTAATAAGGTCCGTGCAAGAATTGTTGCACTCAGCCTAAAAGGAAAATCATCCAAAGAAACTAAGATAGGTCTTACAATGAGACAACCCGGTCTTGGAAGGTTCGAATGGATTGATGAGGAAAAAAATAAAAAGAAACCTGGGAAAAAATCTATAAAGGGGAAAAAATAGATGGTTCTAAAAGCATGCACAAGATGCCACAGACTTATGGAAGAGGATAGATGTGCAATATGTAACATAGCCTCTTCAAGGAACTGGAGCGGCTTTTTAATAGTTGTTGATCCTGACAACTCAGATATTGCTAAGGAACTCAACATAACCCTTCCTGGAGAATATTCCCTGAGGGTAAGATAGTGTTAGTACTAAGAAAAGAGATGAGACCAGAGTTTAAAAAACCTATAGGTACTCTATATCCCTCAATATCACATGTAAAAGATTTAATACTCTCAAAAGGAGATAAAGGCCTATTAATATCCATAGGTGATGTAACAACACGTAAAATGCTTGATGAAGGTATAATACCAAATGTGGGCATTGTGGATAATATAATAGAAAGAGAACCTTCAAATCATAAGATAACTTACAATAATGTCACATTAAAAACAAAAAACCCGTCTGGTACCATAACAGATCAGCTATGTAAAACAATTAAAGAAGGTTTTAGCCTAGTTGAAAAGGCAGGATACAATGTACTTATAGTTGTTGAAGGAGAGGAAGATCTCTCTGCAATTCCCTGTATTGTTATGGCCCCATCTGGCTCATTAATATTTTATGGTCAGCCTGGAGAGGGCGTTGTACTTTGTGAAGTTGATAAAATGAAAGAAAAGGCACAAAACCTTATCAAAAAGCTAGAGGAGGCATAAATATGGAAATCAATGTAAATGAAAAAATAGTAAATCCACTTTTAAACAGAACTGAAATACACTTTGACTGCACATATCAAGGAGAAGCAACACCCAAGGTCTTGGATGTGAAAAATAGGTTAGTTGCAACATTAGATGTTAATAAAAATCTTCTGGTGGTCCATAATCTTAAACCTTCCTATGGTGAAGGTAAAGCAAATGGATATGCAAAACTCTATGATTCAGAAGAAGATCTAAATAAAATTGAAATGGATCATGTTGTACGGAAAAATAAAGAACCAGCTAAAGAAGAAAAAGAAGCTGAATAAGGAGGAGTTACAATGAAAAAATTCGAACTCTACGAAGTTAAAGATAATAAAATCATAAGAAAAAATCCAGAATGTGTAAGATGTTCACATGGAGTGTTCATGGCAGACCATGGGGATCGTTTTGCATGTGGAAAATGTGGTTACACACAATTCAAGGGTAAAGAATCTAAGAAATAATCCATTTTTTTTTATATTTAAAAAAATTATAATAGGTGATTTTTTTTTGAACCTGAGATCTGGAAGGCTTAAAGGTAAGATGACTGCAGATGCAGCATCATTCACATCTTCCATTGAATTTGATAGAAGAATCTTTAATGCTGATATAAAATGGATATAAAATGTAATATAGCCCATACAACTATGCTCAAAGAGCAAAAAATAATAGAAGCTGAAGATGCAGATAAGATTATAAAAGCTCTTAAAGAACTTGAATCTGAAGGAATAAATGTTCTAAAATTAGATCTTTCTGTTGAAAATATACATATGGCACTTGAAAATTATGTTACAGAAAGAATTGGTGAAGTTGCAGGATTTATGCATACAGGCAAATCAAGAAATGATCAAGTAGCAACAGATCTTAGACTTATTTTAAAAGAAGAAATAGAAGAAGATATCCTTAATTTTATAGAAAATATTATTGAAATGGCTTCCCAACATACTGAAACAATTATGGTGGGCTACACACATCTTCAACATGCACAGCCCACAACATTTGCACATCATTTATTAGCATATGCCAATGAGATAAGACGTGACTTTGAAAGAATTTCTGATGCAAAAAAACGTGTAGAGATGTGTCCACTTGGGGCTGCGGCCATGACAGGAACAGGTTTTCCCATAGATCGTGACAGAACTGCTCAGCTTTTAGGTTTCAGTAGAGTTATGGAAAATTCTATGGACGCTGTGAGTTCCAGGGATTTTATGGCAGAAACAGTCTTTGCACTTGCAATGCTCTGTTCTAATCTCAGTAAAATCAGTGAAGAAATGATTATTTGGAGTACATATGAATTCCGGTTAATAGAGATATCTGATAAATACTCTCAACATCTTCAATAATGCCTCAAAAAAAGAATCCTGATGTTGCTGAAATATCACGTTCAAAAACAGCAGTATTATATGGGGAGCTTATAACCATATTATCAATACTTAAAGCATTACCACACAGTTATAACAGAGACCTTCAGGAAGTTACTCCTCATCTATGGAACGCTATTGATACTGCACATTCTATGTTAAATATTATGGATGATATGTTATCTTCTATAAATTTCAACAATGAAAGAGGTGTGGAACTAGTATTAGCTAACTTTTCAACTGCAACAGAACTAGCAGATCTTATTGTACGGGAAAATAAACTTCCATTTAGAATTGCACATCAAATTGTAGGAAAAACAGTTAGTGAAGCTATTAATAATGATATTCTCCCTAAAGATATTAATTCAAAATTTTTAGACAAAATTGCAATGGATATTAATGGAACACCACTTAATTTAAATGAAAAACTTGTTCAAAATGCCTTAAATCCCTCTGAAATTATTAAAGCTAGGGATGTTAAAGGAGGTCCTTCTCCAAAGGCAGTTAATGAATCAATTTTAAGTCTAAAAAAATTTGTTAAAACAGTTCGTAGATAAATTTAATGTATAAAAACCTTTTTTTTTATGTTTAAAATATTTTTATAAATAAAATTCCAGTAAATTATTATTTATTATTTGGTTGAAAATTTTAATATTTACTATTCAATATTTTATTGGATAAAATCTCCTATATGACATTTACTATGCTCAAGGTTAAATAGGGTAAATACTGTTTTTCATTAAAATTATATAGTTGGGAGTACATAATATTAAAGTATGAAACCAATCACTAAACGCGAAGTAATGAGCCTAATTGCAATAATATTGGGTATAATATTTATCTTACGCCCTGAGGTTGCAGTTTGGTTGCTTGGAATTTTGCTTGTTATATATGGAATAATGGAATTGATAAACAGAGGCCTGGAATAATTCAACACTTTGAATTATAATGTCTTTATTATCAAATCCAATGCTTGACCTGGTTCAAAAACACCAGCCCTAGTTTCCCTAAGAATTCTTTGCATAGAAAATCTACGCATATATGGATGTTTTTTATGAACCTCATTTATAAGAGGGCATCCATATCCTCCCATGCTTTTAATATTAAAGTATGATGACAAAGATTTTGTTTCACCCTTTGTAGCTGAAAGCATGGCTGGTAGGTTGATTCTCCACAGTCCATCCAATGAAACTATGGATTGGGAGCCAGTTGCAAGGAAATCTCCAAATATAGGGAAGGGAATTTCTATTTTTTTGGAATATTCCAATAGAGTATTTTCAATTATTTTTGAACATCTTCCACAAGGATGTATTTTACCTTTTAATGCTTCATCCACAACAGAATCCATATTAACATCAACATAGACATGTGGGACATTAAGACTTTTAGTAAGATTTTCTACATTATTTCTAAAATAAGAGGGTAATATAATATTTCCCGGGTTGATTGTAACAGCCAAAGGATTAAATCCCATTAACTTAGCAACTATAAGTGAAAAACTACTATCAACACCTCCTGAAAGAGCTACCACAGCATTAAGTTTTTTATTATTAGATATATCATCAGCATTTGATTTTAAATTGGATAATTCCCTATTGAATTCTTGTATAAAATCAAATATATCTAAATTTTTTATTCTAATCCTAAGAATATCTTGTAAATTTTTAAGTGGTTGACTAGTTTGATTATCCAGGGATGTTATTATTTTTTCCAATTTTTTCAATGCAAGTTCCATTCTATAAACTCTTAATACAATATCAGAATAGGCTTCTACATGAATATTATTCACATTAAGCTCTTCTCTAAGCCTTCCAACAACCCATCCTCCTTTTCCTATTATACTAGACTTTTCTGGTCTGTCAGGTGCTGTTATAATTATATTTCGTGTTATATTATCATATACAATTTTTTCAATGGAAAATCCCATCTTTTCAATAAAATCAATGTCATATAATTCAAATGATCCTTGTGCAATTAATGGCTTTAAGAAACTGCTAAGTGTTTCTACCATATATTCAACTTCTAATTTCATAATATTCTCCTAAAAAAAATGGAAATATATCTTTTTTTCCAGTAAACTTTTCAATTCTTTTTTTTAATTATCTAGTGTAACGACCCATTAAAAAGCCTTTATCTATAATATGGCCATTGATTGCTTTTAAAAGATCTTGTTTAGTGCTCTTGGATTGAAGTTGTATTTTGGTATTTAATGCATATACTGTGAAATAATATCTATGGGTTCCATTAGGAGGACACGGACCTCTGTAACCTACAGTTCCAAAATCATTAAGTCCTTGTTTTGTACCATTTTCCAGTTCTTCACGATCCATTATCCATTCAGAAAATTTTGTTATACTATGGGGTATATTAAATATCACCCAATGTATCCATGTACCAGATGGAGCATCTGGATCATCACAGATAATTGCATATTCTACTGTTCCAGAAATATTTTCCCATTCTAAAGAAGGTGAAATATTTAAACCATTACATGCATATCTATCAGGTATAAATTCTCCATTTTCAAATATCTCACTAGTAACTTTGATAGTCATGGATTTACACTCCTAAATATTTGTTTAAAACTATTTATTTTTATAATTTATTTTTCATGATTATTTATTTTTATTATATCTTCTAAAGTTATGTTTTTAGTTGTACTACACATAATAATCCATAATTTTAATTATATGTTTAAAGATCAAAAACTCATTGGTGACATATAAGTTATAACAGTTTTTGATGTAGACAGAATAGCTATATAGGTTATCATTAAACATATAGACAACAAATTTAAATACTATGGACTCTTAATAATTAAATGAGGTGATATTAATGTCTGAATTACCGGTTGTTCCAGTAGGAAGAATCATAAAAAATGCTGGTGCCCACAGAATAAGTGATGATGCAAGAGATGAATTAGCCAAAGTGCTTGAAGAAGCAGGTGAAAAAATCGCAGCAGAAGCTGTAAAACTTGCAAAACATGCAGGAAGGAAAACAGTTAAAGCATCAGATATAGAATTAGCTGTTAAAGCAGCTTAATTCCTTTCTCTTTTTTTTCTATAAATTTTTTTTTTTATAATTCTTTATTTGATTATAAAAATTTAGTATTTTTATATTAAAAGTAAAATACAAAAATTTTATACTATAAGTGTTTTATAACAATAATAAAATCTAGTTTAAATTATTTATATTTAGAAAACTCATTTTTTTGGTGATTAACTTGACAAGAATATCCATATTAGACCATGATCGATGCCAGCCTAAAAAATGCAACTATGTTTGTATAGAATATTGTCCTGGTGTTAGAATGGAAGAAGACACCATAACCATTGATGCAAAAACTAAAAAACCAATATTATCAGAAGAACTCTGTTCGGGATGTGGAATATGTACAAATAGATGTCCTTTCAATGCAGTTAGTATTATAAATCTTCCAGAAGCACTTGAAAACCCAATACATAGATATGGTCAGAATTTATTTGAACTTTTTGGATTACCTAATGTAAAAGATGGATCTGTTGTTGGAATACTTGGACCCAATGGTATTGGTAAATCAACTATTATAAGAATACTTTCAGGTGAATTAAAACCTAATCTTGGAGTTTATGATGAAGATGTGGCTTGGGAAGATATTATTAATTATTTTAAAGGTTCTCAACTACAATCTTATTTCACAAGACTTTCAAAGGAAGATTTGAAAGTTGTTCATAAACCCCAAATGGTGGATCTTCTTCCAAAATTTGTTAAAGGAAATATTCAAAAACTAATGCAAGGAGTGGATGAAAGAGGTGCAATGGAAGAAGTGATTGATTTACTGGAACTTAGAAGTATTTTAAAAAGAAATATATCAAAATTAAGCGGAGGAGAACTTCAAAGAGTTGCAATTGCTGCAGCTGCCCTTCGAGAAGCTGATTTTTATTATTTTGATGAACCCACCTCTTGGCTTGATGTTAGACAACGTTTGAATGCTGTTAAAGTTATTCGGAAACTTGCAGAATCAGGTAAATCTGTTATGGTTATTGAACATGATCTAGCAACTTTAGATGCAATATCAAATTATATTCATATATTATATGGTCAACCCGGAGCTTATGGTGTTGTATCCCATATGAGAGGAGTTCGTGTAGGTATTAATACCTATATTAATGGTTTTCTAAGGGAAGAAAATGTTAGGTTTCGTAAACAACCCATTATTTTTGATGTAAAGCCCCCTGCTTTAGAAATTGAAGCAGAAGTTCTTGCAGATTATTCAATGATTAAAAAATCTTATAATGGATTTTCATTAGATATAGATGCAGGCGAAGTACAACATAATGAAATTATAACTGCATTTGGACCTAATGGTATTGGTAAAACAACCTATGCAAAAATGCTTGCAGGAGTTACCAAACCCAACCAGGGAAAAATCAATAAAAAAGTAACAATAGCCTATAAACCACAGTATCTTGTATCAGACTTTGATGGAACAGTACAGGAACTTCTATTAACCACAGCTCCCACATACGGAACAAACATGTTCAAAACTGAAATATTAAAACCATTCTCCTTAGAGGCATTAATGGATAAAGAAGTAAATGAACTAAGCGGAGGAGAACTTCAAAGGCTTTCTGTTGCTGTAACACTATCAAGAGAAGCTGAAATATATCTCTTTGATGAACCAACTGCATTTTTAGATGTTGAACAACGATTAAAATCTGCAAAGGCCATTAAAAGAGTTGTTGAAAGTCGTAATGCTGCTGCAATAATTATAGATCATGATATTGTATTTATAGATTATATCTCTGATCGTGCCATGGTTTTTGATGGTGACCCTGGCGTTAAAGGCCATGCTTCAAAACCTATGAATCTACGATCTGCAATGAACACTTTCCTATCTTCTGTAGGAATCACATTTAGAAGAGATAAAGAAACTAAAAGGCCCCGTGTAAATAAATTTGGAAGCTATCTTGACAGAGAACAAAAAGAAAAAGGAGAATATTATTATTTGGAAAGCTAAAATATTCTCTCCTATAATATTTTTTTATAAATAAACTAATAAAAAAAAAAATTTTATTAATAAAAATTAAACTTTTTTTCATAAATTCAAATAAATAAAACTAAATAATATCCCATTAATAATCTTTTTTATAATATTTTATCTTATGGTGGATTCCATGGCAAATAAAGATGAAAATAATCTTCAAAAACTCAAAGAAATTATCAAAGTTTTTTCTAAATATGAATTTGGTTATTTAATTGAAAAAATTAAATTAAAACATAAAATACCATTTATAAGTCCCACTTATAATTATGAATCCTTAGAAGAGTTGGATGAATCTGCTCCTGAACGTTTGAGATTTGTTTTACAAAAATTAGGTCCAACTTTCATAAAACTTGGACAAACCCTAAGCACACGTCCTGATCTTGTGGGAAGGAAATTTGCAAATGAATTCACCAAATTACAGGATGATAATCCTCCAATTGAATTTGATTATGTGAAAGCGGTAATTAAAAAGGAATTAAAAAATCCTATTGAAAATATTTTTAATAGTTTTGATGTTGAACCTTTGGGATCTGCTTCTATTGGACAGGTTCATAGAGCTGTTCTTAAAAATGGTCATAGTGTTGCTATTAAAATTCAAAAACCTGGTGTTGAACATATTATTAAAAGTGATATTTCTATAATGGAATTTCTAGCAAAAAGAATTGATACTTACATTCCACAGTTTAAAATTTATAATATTCCCAGTATTGTTGAAGAATTTAAACGTTCTATTTTAAAAGAAATTGATTATGAAAATGAGGCAATGAATTTAAAAAGGTTCAGCTACAATTTCCAGGATGATGAAACTGTACATGTACCTAAAATATATAGTGAGTATTCATCACCAAAGATTATAACAATGGAATTAATCAGTGGAAAAAAAGTTTCTGATATTACAAAAGCTGAAGGTTATGATTTAAAATTAGTTGCAGAACATGGTGCAATATCCTATTTTAAACAGGTTATAATGTATGGATTCTTCCATGCAGACCCCCATCCATCTAATATATATTTTAGATAATAATATTATATGTTATATTGATTTTGGGATGATGGGAATATTAGATGAAGAATTCAAACATAATTTAGCAGAATTAATAATATATTTTATTGATAATAATGTGAGTGGAATGATAAATCAACTTACTTATATGGGTATGATAAATAATAAAGTCGATATAAAATCATTAAAGTATGATCTTACAGATATGATGTAAAAATATTATGGAACTGAATTAAATGAAGTTCATGGTGGAATGAATGATTTAATAAATTTAATGCGAAAATGTCATGTTTCAATGCCTCGTGAATTTGTGTTATTAGCTAGAGGTATTGGAATGGTAGAAGAAACAGGACGAAAATTAGATCCTACTTTCAATGCTGTAGAAGTATGTAAACCTCTAATGATGAAGGTTATAAGAAAAAAACTCACACCTTTAAATTTCATAGATTATATTAAGAAAAATATTATAGAAACAGAACATGTGTTGAAGAACATACCATTAACCATAACAAAAACATTATACAAACTTGAAGAAGGACAAATAAAGATCAAAGTAGAATATGAAGGTCTTGAACGTATAGGAAATAAATTATCTATTGCCATAATACTTGCAGCTCTTATTATGGGCTCTTCAATGATTATGACTACAGATAATGGAATATTTCTTCTTAAATTTCCATATTTAGGTGTTCTAGGTTTTATAATAATTGCAATTTTAGCTCTTTTCCTAGTTGTATCAATATTGAAAGATAGAATAATTTGAATATTTTATTTTAAAAAAAATAGATAAAAAAAAAGATAATGTAAATGTATCTATTAAGCTAATATCCCTATTTAAAGGAGTTTTAAAAATATTTATTTACTAGAACCATGGAGTGTGTTCATACCTTCAATAAATATTTTAGCAAAATATTCAATATCTGATGGAGGTATAGAAAAGCTTACCCGCAAATATCTATGTCCAAAATCTTTACTTGTATAAGATCCTTCACGAGTAAAAACCTTCCTATCTAATAGATACTCAGAAATAGCTAGAGGAGTTACATTTGTATTGTAAATATCAATTACTAACATATTACCATTAGAAGGATATACTGGTATAAATGCTCCTTCAATTTGATCAACTGCCTTTTTAATTATTTCCTGGTTTGATCTTGTAGTATTTCTAATATGGCCAAGCCATTCTTTTTTAGATTTTAACGCAGCAATTGCACCTCTTTGTGAAAAAACATTAGTTCCAAGGTCATTTATAACAATACTTTTTATGGATTTTATAACTTCAGGTACACCACCAACACGCATACCAGCCATACCAGCCATACCATAAATTTTTGAAAAACTGTAAACTGTTACAGTATGTTCTGGTGCATACTTGGCCATTAGCTGATGATTTTCTGCAAAATCACGGTAAGTAATGTCATGAAGCAGATAAATATCATTGTCCCAGGCAATATCTGCGAATTCCTTTAATTCTTCTTTAGTATAACATGATCCAAGTGGATTTAAAGGATCAACTAAAGATATTAGTTTGGTGTTACTATCCATGTTTTCTCTTACAAGTTCAGGTGTAAGTTTATAACCACATTCTTTATTATAAATTGGAACAGATTTAACATGGTCACCAAACCTGCTTGCGAAGTTATCTATTATTAGATAACCTGGATCACAGGTTATGGTATTATCTTCAGGAGACAATATATCATTGGTACATAAATATAGAGATTCTGTACTTCCCGCAGTAATAAGAGTGTCAAACTCATTATTAAGTCCTAAATCTTCTAATATAAGATCTTTAAGTTCTGGAAATCCTTCTGGAGGAGGATATTTATTGTAGTCGCGTTTTTTGATGCTCTGCATCATAGAGTCCATAATTTGGCTCTCATCATGCAGATGGTTAGTATTTTGACCCATCCAGATCATGTCTTTATCATTAAAGACAAAATTAAAGAACTCATTAGCCGTTTATGACCTTTGGGTATGCTCTTTGCTGGTCTTGCATATTTTTTTGGTGAAATCATTTGTCTCACTATAGTCTTAATTGGATTAATATTGTAAATAGATAATTCAGAATTTTGAGGTATTATTATCTTTAATAAATTCTATTAATGTGCATTTCTATTTTTAATATTATATTTTAACTTCTTAGATTATAATTTATATATTCTAAATGATTTATAATTATTATTATATTTAATGATTAATATAATTATTTATCATGTACAATTACAATAAATTATTTTTATAAAAAAATAGTGTATAATGCCTGTTTTATCCCTAGTATTATTTTGGTATTTTATTTAATATAAAATTTGAGGGTAAGTTTAAAATTTTTTTTTTAATTAATAATTGTTTTTTAATTTTT
>JAQVTJ010000033.1 GCA_028700095.1 Methanobacterium sp.
TATTATATACATATAAAAAAGGAGGTGTCCCTAAAGTTTCTGACTTTAGGAACATGGCACGTGAGTCCGTTACGAGGCGGTAGACCGACATGGTTTTTTACCAGACATTATTTAATACAATTTTTTTTAGGAGGTTTTTTATAAAAATTTTTAACTCTCTGTACATAAACATTATACTTCATAGTATTTATAGTTACGCTTTAATTAAATCTTAATTAAATCTATTTCATCTTAAAACATTCTATAAATAGATGTAAATATTATATTTTATTATGCTAATACAAAGATTTTATTGTAAATAATATTAATATGAAAATAGAAAGAGATATTTTCTTTTTAAATAATATATTCATAAAAAAAGTGTTTTCATAAAATGATTAAATATTAAAATATCCCGATAATATCTTTTGTAGTTATGATATGGATAAATTATAAACTAATTTAACCTAGATTTTAATTATATATTTTTTTTATTTTACTTTATCTGTAAATTCAATAATTATAAATTCTAGAGTAATAATATTATATATAGATGTGTTACTCTATAAATGAAAAAGGGCTGGATGAATTTGTAGAAAATTTTAAAGGATTGTTCTGGGATGAAATGGATGATGTTCTAGGTGCCATGAGCAAAGAAGAACTAATTGCAGTTATAATTAAATTAAAAAAGAAATATGGATAATTATATCCATATTTTTTCTATTTTTTTAAAAAAAATAGGATAATTTAAGTAAATAAGATAGGTGTATAACTACAAATCGTAAGAAAAAATAAATTTTTGTATGATATTTTTATTTGTTATCTTGGTTCTTCTTTTTATAGTCATCTATTGCAGCACGCAGTGCATCTGCTGCAAGATTGGAACAATGCATTTTAACTGGTGGAAGACCTTCTAATTCATCAGCAACATCATTTCTTGTAATTTTAAGTGCTTCTTCTATTGTTTTTCCAATTGCCATTTCTGTTATCATACTACTTGTTGCTATTGCAGCACCACAACCGAAGGTTTTAAATTTAATATCTGTTATAATGTCATCTTCAACCTTTATGTATATAGTCATAAGATCTCCACATGTGGGATTACCTACTGTTCCAACACCACTAGCATCTTCTATTTCTCCAACATTTCTTGGCTTTTGAAAATGATCCATTACCTTTTCACTATACATTACTAATCATCTCCCTCTAAATTAATACAGTTAAATCTTTAATTATAAACTATAATTTGAAATTCTTAACAATTTAATTTCCTTTAAGTATATTAATAGTATATATTGTTTGTATTTTAAAGCTAATAGAACTTTCTATTCCATATATAACTATAGTTATATTTAAATGTTGTTGAATTCATTAGATAAACCATATTAACTATAAGATAATATAAATTAAACTTCAAAAGTCATATGTTCCCTATATGTATCTCCATATATCTCTGTAACTCAAATAAGCACATAATTAGCGTAATTATTAAAAAAATAATATTTATTTGTATGATAGTTAAATTCAATCCTTAAATAATAATATATTTGAAATTATATGGCTATCAAATCAAAATTTATATCCTCTAAAAATTATTTAATAAATAGTAGAATCCCTTAATAAAAGTAGTATTTTCAAATTTATACTACATTATAATTTTATAACCTATATTTAGATAAAATTAATATGTTACAACTTGAATTAATATAAAAAAGGATTTGAGATCTATTATAATTTGTAAATAATTTTACATACTTTTTTAAAAAAATTAAGTTATAGAAAATTTTGGGATATATTTATATCCCACTTGCACACCCTAAAAGTAAATAATTTACCACCATTATACTTATTTTTAACATACTTTTAAATTGATTTAGTATTAATCAAATTGAATAAGATAATTTTCCATGATATACACATTATCATATTCTTTTTAGCATACAAAATATGCAGGCAACACACATATATTGGTTACTAAAATCATTTGAAACTAATTTAAACAACCTTTTAATAATTCTTTTAAATAACTATAGAAAACATCTTAATTGGGACTTTTTAATTGATAAAATCGGAAAATAGGAATGTTGCTGAAAATATAGAAATATATAATAATATTTATTGACATAAATGTTATACAGTGAAATACATTTCAATTAAGTGAAATTGAATTAAATTTGTTTTAGTTATTAGATTGTGATTAATGTACAAACCGTACAGGTGAAAATATGATGGTGGAAGACCCAGTCTTTTATATCTTATATTAGTTATAATTCGTTAATTATCTTTTTAAGATTATTAGGAATATTATAAACTGATCATAATGATTTAAATCACTAGGGGTTAGATCACAGATAAGGATTGGGGAAGTTGAAAATATCAGATGAATTGGTTGGTAAACATGTTATAGAAGAATCTGGAGACCAAATTGGTGGAATAAACTATGTGGAGTGGGATTTTAAAACCAACACCGTAATATCTATACATTTAAAAGAAGCAGAAATATCAGCAAAAATTGACCTAGGAGATAAAAAATAGTATCCTATGAAAAAAATGAAGCCATTGGTGATACTGTTCTAATTAAAGGCAAAATTTTCAAGACAGAATAACCATATATTGCAGTTTTGAAAATTTAATTTATTATTTTTTTATTATTAATAAAAAATTTGTAGAGATAGAACTGTAGATAAAAATGAAATGAAAGATAAAGCGGATAAAATTAAATCAAGTGATTGATAATTAAAAAGGGATAAAAGATGAACAAAAATATTGATGTACTGCTTATAAATCCTTATGACGAGAATGCATTAAAGAATGAACTTGGTTTCATAACCCCTCCCACAAATCTTATGTATTTAGCATCATCACTTGAGAAAGAATCTTACTCAGTCAACATTTTAGATGATGATCTTCTTCAAATGGGATACACTAAGGTTTCTGAGCTGGCAGAAAAGCTCAATCCAAAATTAGTGGGTGTTACAGCAACCACATCCACTATAAAAAGTGCATTAAAATATTTGGAATTAATCAAAAGAATTCTACCTAATTCTTTAACTGTAATTGGTGGCCCTCATACAACTTTCATGCCATTTGAAACATTAAATAATTCTGAAAATCTGGATGTATTGGTTATGGGTGAAGGTGAGGAAACAATAGTGGATTTGGCCAATCATTCCACAGGAAGTAGCAATGATCTTGAGGATGTTAGGGGAATTGTGTACAGGGATTTAAGAAATGGAAATTTGAAAACAACACAAAAACGTCCTTTAATAAAGGATCTTGATTTATTACCTTTCCCCGCAAGGCATTTGGTTCCATTTGATTTATATGGTGCGTCTAAAGAACAGACTGGTGGGATAATAACCAGCAGAGGATGTGTGTACAACTGTAATTACTGTTCATCATCACTTATCATGGGTAAAAAGTTCTGCTCCCGCAGTCCAGACAACGTAGTGGATGAAATTGAAGAGTTAATAGATAAATACCAAATATATGATATAGGATTCATGGATGACACATTCATGCTCAATAAGAGAAGGGTTAATGATATTGCCCATGAGATCAGAGCCAGAAATCTAGATTTAAGCTTCGTTGCATCATCCCGGGTTGACAGTGAAGACCAGAATTTACTTCAAAATCTGAAAAATTCAGGATTAAACAATAAAAATTGACTCAGATTACTCACAATATTCCATCCTAATACCGTTTCCTGGAACACCTATCTATAATGAACTTAAGGAAAAAAATTTAATAGACAATGATGACTGGGATGAATACACTGTACTTAAACCAGTTTTGAAATATGATGAAATGGGTTTAAACAAGAAGATGGTTGAAAGAAAACTGACCATGGCATATTTAAAATTTTATGCAAGACCCAGTTATCTAATGAACCATCGTCACATGTTCAAAGTTATGTTTAAAACAGTTATGCGAAGTTTTATACTTCCAAAAATTATAGGAGGCACTGGTAATGGTTGGTATCAGAATATAGATAATAATTAAAAATAGATATTGATATTAGGATGTGTAAATTATGGGAGGGATTTTATGAGTGAAAAAATAGGTGAAATTAAAGGTAAAGCTAAGGAAATGAAAGGAGTAATTAAAGGAAAAGCTAAAGAGATGGAAGGAGAAATAAAAGGTAAAGTTAAGGAGATGAAAGGAGAAATTAAGGGAAAAAATAAAGAAGTCGAGGGTAAAAATAAAAGGTAAAATTATAATAGGTTAGATATTTTATTAAAAATTTATTATTTTATTATTTTTTTATAATAAAAAAAAATAATTCTAATAATTTAATGGATAGCCACATATCTAAAATTAACAGAATCTGTGAGTAAATAAAATAATCACTATCTAGCTATGTGAATACATGATTTATCTATGATTAAACGATCCATTTATATGTAAAGTTATATGTTGAACGCTTAGTTAAATATCATATTATTTATAGTAACTCACAAAAGAAAATTATCAAAACTATTTGGAGGTTATGCACCTAAAAATTCAAGTAGTACATTTACAGCCTCTGGAGAAGCAAATGTTGTGTAAGGCATTCAAGTTTTAATTCGTTCTATGTTAAGCATATGAATTACTATTTTTCATTATAGTCTTTGACGCACTTGGTCTATATCAAGCACTATATTTAACCTTCTGAAGTATTCTAATATTAAATCCAAGAAATTTTTAACTTTTAAACTTCTAACTTTAACAATTCCCATGCCTAACGATACCATTTGAAGGATTATAGTTTTATAATTAAGATTACATTGGCCTAAATCTATTTTAATGTTTTTCTTTATTAGGAATATCATTAATTTGTTTCATGAATATTTTTGCTCTATTTGGTCTGGGCGTGTCAGTTGTATATTGTACTAAGAATAGAAATTTCGAATCACACCAATAGCATTTTCTTGATGTTTCTTAGAATAACCATTAACAATCAAAAAAAAAGTTCAAAATTCTTTAAACTTTGTTTTACGAATGAGAATTATTTATTCTTCTTCATATTTTTCTTTTTCCATTAACTGGGTAGGTTTCATGCCTGTTGAATTATAATATATTAGCATATAATATGAATAATTGTATATAGTGCTTGGTTTAGGTTATTTTTCCTCTAAATAGTTTGCATGGATTGGATCTGCTTGAATTTATAAAATGTCCATAATATAAACTTCTTTGAACAATTATATCTACATTTTTATACTAAAAGGTGATATTTATGTCACAATTATATTTTTTTTAAATGTGACATTTATATCCCACTTCCACACCAAAGGGGTGACATTTTTCTAAGTTTAGCAATAACTTCTTTTATAGCGTTGATTAAATAGTCAACATCTTCTTCTGTGTTTTCATGTCCTAGACTAATTCTTAAAGAACCATGTGCTTCAACTTCTTTAAGTCCTATTGAAAGTAAAACATGTGATGGTTGTAATTTGGTAGAAGAACATGCTGATCCAGTTGATGATGCTATACCCATTGAATCAAGTGTAAGTATTAAAGATTCACCTTCAACAGCTGTAAATCTGAAATTTGCATTATTAGGTAGGCGTTTAGTTCTGTGACCATTTAAATATGAGTCATCAACTTGTTCAAGCACGGTATTTATGAGTTTATCTCTTAAAATTGTGAGTTTTTCCATATCTTTTGTAAGGTTTTCCTCTGCAATTGAACATGCTTTACCTAGACCAACAATTCCTGGAATATTCTCTGTACCGGGCCTGATACCTTTTTCATGTCCTCCACCATGGATAATCGGCTCTACTCTAACACCATTTCTTATATATAATGCTCCAATACCTTTTGGTCCGTATATTTTATGGGCAGATAAGGAAAGCATATCAATATTCATTTCCTTCACATTAACAGGTATTTTACCTACAGTTTGAACTGCATCTGTATGGAAATATATACCTTTTTCACGGGCTAATGCACCTATCTCAACTATTGGTTGTATAGTACCTATTTCATTATTTGCATGCATAACAGTAATTAAAATAGTTTTATCAGTAATTGCTTCTTTAATATCTGAAACTTTTACAATACCATCATTGTAAACTGGTAGATAAGTGACTTTAAATCCGTTTTTTTCAAGATACTTACATGTTTCATTAACTGCAGGATGTTCTATTGTACTTGTGATAATATGATTGCCGTTATTTCTAAATTTATAAGCTGTGCCTTTAATGGCAATATTATCTGATTCAGTACCACCACTTGTGAAAATAATTTCCTTTGTATCAGCACCTATTAATGATGCTACTTGTTCTCTTGCAGCTTCCATAGCTTTTCTGCCTTCTCGTCCAAGTGTATAGAGAGTAGATGCATTTCCAAATGAATCTATGAAATATGGTTTCATTGCTTTAAATACTTCAGGATCCATTGGGGTTGTAGCTGAATGATCTAAATAAATCATATTTATAACCTCCTAAATATTTATTAAAATAATATTGTTTCTAATACATTTTAAGCCATATTAATAATATATTACATGCCTAAATGTTCATTTATCATTCTATAGTTAATTTATAACTATAGTTATATTTAAATGTTTTTTTACAAAGTTATACAGAGCTTATATTATATATTAAGTTTTTAATTAGATATATTTTTTTAGGATAAAAAAATGAATAATTTTAGCCAAAAAAATATTTTTAGAAAATATTTCATTAAAGAATATTTTTTTTAATACAAAATATATATTATTAACAATTGTTAAAATATATAATTAGGTGATAAAATATGGCTATGACTAAAGAAATGATGGAAGCTATTGAAAGAGATCTGGTTTTTCTAGCTACTGCATCCAATGAAGGGGTTCCTAATGTTGTTCCAATAGGATTTGCACGACCTTTAGATGAAGATACTATTCTTATTGCAGATAACTATATGAATAAAACACGTGAAAATCTAGAAGAAAATCCTACTATTTCACTTGTTACTAAAGATGCTACAAAGTGTCCTTTCCAATTTAAAGGTAAAATAGAAATTTTCACATCTGGAAAATATTTTGATATAGTAACAGAATGGGGTCAAAATGCTATGACTAAACTTTCTCCAAAAGCTGCAATATTAATGAAAGTTGAAGAAATATATTCTATACAACCAGGTCCTGATGCAGGTAAACAGATTAGATAAAAATTTTATTAATCTAATTTAACACTCCTTTTTTTTAAGCAATCCCTATATATAATATAATTTAGATTAAATGAAAAAATATTTTTATATAATACTGATTTTATTATGATTAATAAAATAGTAAATAATAATTATCTAAGCAAATTATAATTATGGGCTTATGAAAATTTATTTTATACATAAACTATTTATATAACAATTGTTAAAATAGTAATTTGCGAATATATTTTAGATACTATTTTGCCGAGATGACCGAGCGGTTAGGTGCGTGGCTGCAGACCATGATACTTGGGTTCAAATCCCAATCTCGGCCTTTTATTATATTTATTTATTGAAATATCAGCTTAAATATAAATTCTTTTCTTGATCTAAAAATATATATTTTATTTATATAATACATACCAATTACTGAAACAAATAGTAAAATAAATTATTATCTAAATTTCTTTAATAATTAAAATATGGGACTAGTGAAAACATATGATAAAATTATACAACACAATGACCCGAGAAAAAGAAATATTCAAGCCAATACAAGGAAACATAGTAAAATTATTTGTATGCGGACCAACTGTATATGATTATTCACACATAGGCCATGCAAGAACATATATATCATTTGATGTCATTGCAAGATATTTAAAATATAATGGATTTACTGTATTATATATCCAAAATATAACTGATCTAGATGATAAAATCTTAAAAAGAGCAGAAGAATTAGGAACTTCACCATTAGAACTTGCAAGAAAATATGAAGAAGAATATCTTAATGATATGGCTATATTAGGTGTTGAAAATGTTAATTTTTATGCTAGGGCAACTGAACATATTCCAGAAATCATAAAACAAATAGAAACACTTATTAAAAGAGGTTATGCTTACGAAACAGATAATGGTGTTTATTTTGATGAATCTAAATTTGAAGATTTTGGTAAATTATCAAACCGTAATTTAGAAGATTTAAATGTTCATAGAATTGAACTTGACAGTTCCAAAAGAAATCCTGGAGATTTTGCTCTTTGGAAAAAAAGAGAAAATAAAGCAGAATATGAAATGATCTGGGATTCACCTTGGAGTACAGGAAGACCTGGTTGGCATATAGAAGACACAGCAATAACAGAAACCTATTTCGGACCTCAATATGATATACATGGAGGAGGTCTTGATCTGATATTCCCACATCATGAAGCAGAAATTGCACAGATGGAAGCTGCTTCTGGTAAAAAACCTATGGTACGCTATTGGATGCACACAGGATTTCTAAATGTTAAAGGGGAAAAAATGTCTAAATCCCTTGGTAACTTTATAACCATACACAAACTTTTACAGGAATATTCACCAGAAATTTTCAGATTCTTTGTTCTTTCAACACATTATAGAAGCCCCATTGACTTCAGCCAAGAAACACTTTACCAATCACAAAAAGGACTTCAGAGGATCTATAAACTAATCCAAATTATAAATGAAATGTTAGAAGGAAACACTCCAATATCATTGGAAAATGACCAAGAATATGTTGAAAAATTAGAGTTAGCACAAAAAGAATTTTTCAATGCAATGGACAATGATTTTAACACACCATCAGCTTTATCATCACTTTTTGAATTAATAAGAGAAGTTAATACAGATATAAGCCAATCTAATATTTCAATAAACTCTTTAAACCAGGTTAAAGAATTAATTATAGAATATGGTAATATATTAGGTTTTGATTTTAACACCACACACCATAATGAAGAAGGAATAGAAAATGACCTCGTAAATCTTCTTAAAGATGTAAGGGAAAAATTACGTGAAAAAAAGGAATGGACACTTTCTGATGATATAAGAAGCAGATTAATAGAGCTCAATATTATATTAGAAGATAAATAAATCCTAAACAAAAAAAATGGAAATATAAGTTATATTACAAATTTTTTTTTAATTAATAATTCTAAGAATATATCTAAATCTTATATTAACTCACATTTTTAATATTAATCAAAAATTTAAGCTATAATAAACACATTTCACTATTCTTTTTTAGATATGTAAATTATTCTAATATATTAATCTTACCCATAGATTTATTAATTAGATACATAACAATTGTTATATAATAATAGTTTTTGATCACCTGGAACATAAATAGAGATTAAAAAAAATATATAAAGTGAAAAATTATGATATACGAAGTTATAATTGTTGGAACTGGTGCTGGTGGAGCAACAGTTGCACATGAACTTTCAAAAAAGGAATGGAATATACTCATACTTGAAAAAGGATCAGATTATCCTATTGGATCTGCAGTTAACCTATTAAAAACACCCAATTTAAACTTAATTTACCTGTAACATATGAAAATAATGAAGAATGTGAATTTTTAAAATACAAACCTGAAATTATGAATATTGAAGGTGTAGGTGGAACAACACCAGTATCACTTGCAAATGCATGTTATGCATGTGCCAGTTGTTATAAAAACTCAGCTACAGCACAATTTAAAGTACATGATATGGAACTATTTGAAGAATTACTAGATACAAGTAATGATCTTAAGGTAGGATCTCTGCCTGCTGATAAAATGGGAAAAGCAACCCGTAAAATTGTTGAAGAATGTGAGAAACTCAGATATTTCATGGAACCCATGCCTAAATTTATTTATTTAGAAAAATGTGATAGTTGTGGACTTTGTATTATGGGATGTAAAAAAAGTGCTAAATGGGATGCATCACATTATATAAAACAGATAATTAAAAATAACAATAATACAAAGGTAATTACAAATTTTAATGTTTTAAAAGTTTTACATAATAATGGAATAGTAAAAGGAGTAGAAGGATTAAACAGTAACGGAGAAACAGTATCATACAACAGTCATAAAGTTATTTTAGCTGCAGGGGCATTGAACACTCCAAAAATATTAATAAATTCAGGTATTGTGGAACATGTTGGCGAAGGTTTATTTACTGATCTATTCATTACAGTTGGAGGTTATCTTAAAGATATAAAACTTAACAGGGAAATTCCCATGGGAGTTAAATCAGAATTTGGTCCATATTTCCTATCACCCCATTATTCAAACCAACTAATACCTATAATAAAAGAAAAGGGATATAATCCTGCTCCTGAAGATATTATAGGTTTAATGGTTAAAATAGCTGATAAAGCCAATGGAAAAATAGGAAATGATGGTAAAATTGAAAAAAAATAACACAACAAGATTTAAATCTTCTAATAGAAGGCTATAAAAAAGCAGTTGAAATTTTAATAGCTGTGGGGGCTGATGCATCTTCAATATCATCCACCCCAATAAGAGGTGCTCATCCTGGTGGAACAGCTGCTATTGGTAAAGTTTTTGATAAAAATCTTGAAACATGTATTAAAGGATTATATGTTTCAGATGCAAGTGTAATACCACAAGCACCAGGAAGACCTCCAATACTCACAATAACAGCACTTTCCAAAAGACTTTCAAATATTATAATAAAAGAATTATATGAAATAGCTGAAAATTAGTTTATTTCCAAAAATTTTTTATAACAGATTAATAATAAAAAAAAATTATAGTAGGATGATTAAATATGCATAACAGATATGCTCGACAAATAATATTAGAAAACATTGGAGAAAAGGGACAGAAAAAACTTCTCTCTAGTAATACTTGCTATTGTAGGTTGTGGTGCATTAGGTACTGTTGCTGCTAATAATATGGCCAGAACAGGTATTGGTAAAATTTATATTATAGATAGAGATTTTGTTGAACTTAATAATTTACAAAGACAAATGCTCTTTGATGAAAATGATATTGGAACACCTAAAGCAGTTGCAGCAACAGAGAAACTTAAATTAATAAACTCTGATATTGAAGTATATCCAATTATAAAAGATGTGAACCATACCAATGTTGAGGATTTATTAAAAGATATGGATATGGTAATTGATGGAACAGATAATATACAAACTAGAATGTTAATAAATGATGTTTGTGTTAAACATGAAATACCATGGATATACACAGGTGCTATAGGCACATCTGGAATGACTATGAATATAATACCGGGTAATGCATGTATCAGATGTCTGTATCTTGGTATTCCCAAGGCAGGATCATTACCAACATGTGATACAATGGGAGTATTAAATACAGCAACAGTTATAATGGGATCAATAGAAACAACTGAGGCAATTAAAATATTATTAGGGTATTATAATAAAATAGAATCAACTAATAGTAATTTAATTGTATATGATATATGGAAACAATCTTTTGATAATATTATAGTTAAAAAAAATAAAAAATGTGAATGTTGTGTAAATAACAATTTTGAATTTTTAGAATCAAATGAACAGGAAATAATAACATCTTTATGTGGTAAAAATGCCATACAAATTACACCAGCAGATCCAAAAGAAATAAAACTTAAAGATATTGGGAAAAAACTTGAAAAACTTGGCACTGTTAAATGTTCAGATTTTATAATGCTCTTTAAAAATTATGAAACTGAAATTTTATTATTCCGTAATGGAAGAGCAATAATTAAAGGAACCAATAATGAAATGGTTGCTAGAACCATATACGCGAGGTATATTGGAACATGAAAACTATTAAACTTGATAAAAATCCATTAAAACTTGTAAAAGATGTTTTAAATGATTTAAAAGCATCACCAGATCTTGGTATTTATAAATGTGTACAATGTGGTATGTGTGCATCAATTTGTCCAGGAGCTAGTCAAACAGAATATGATCCAAGAGATATGATTAGACGAGTTCTTGAAAATGATGAAACAATTATAGATGATGAAACTATATGGGATTGTTTTTCATGTTACACATGTAACAGTATATGTCCATCTGGTAACAATGCAAGTGAAGTAAACCAGATTCTAAGACAAATGTCAATTGAAAAAGGTGAAGGTGCACAAAAAATTAAAGATTTCTGTGCTTATGGAGATAGTTTTATGGAAATGGGAATTGGTTCCATTCCAAATGAATTTTTTAATGTTATGGTCAAAGATGTTGGTAATAAATATATGGATTTAAAGGTTAATATTGAAGATATACGTACTGATCTAGGTCTGGGAAACTATATATTACCCAAAGAATCAACAGATGAAATAGAAGCTATACTTGATAATTCAGGTTTTAAAGTGCGGCTTGAAAAAATAAAGAGATGTAAAAAATGAAAACTATACCTGATAAAGATATTTTACTCTTTAAAAGCTGTTTAGTAAATGTTGAATATCCTGGTGTTGAATCATCTGCATGTTACATATTTGACAAAGTTGGTGTTGAATATTATGTGGATAAAAGACAATCATGTTGCACAGGACTTGGACATTATTATGATCTATTTGATCAACTTTCAACAACTGCACTTGCAGCTCGAAACTTCCATATAGCCGCAAAAACAAACCATAAAAATATAGTAACTTTATGTGCAACATGTTATGCTATACTTAAAAAAACAGTTAAAATATTAAATTATAATGAAGATGCAAGGAATAAAGTGAATACTATTCTTGATGAATCAGGACTTCCGGAAATGGAATATACACAAGATGATATGGATCCATCTAAAAACATATTCCATATAGCTGAAATCCTTTTCAATAAAAGAGATGAAATATCTAAATATATAACAGTTGATCTTTCAGAATTTAAAATAGCAACCCATCATGCATGCCATTATTGTAAAGTACATTACAATGACACAATAGAAGGTGTTAGGGAACCTAATCTTATGGATGGTATTGTAAATGCTATGGGAATAGATACTATTGGATGGTATGATCATAAAAGAGTTACCTGTGGTGCAGGGTTCCGTCAGAGATTTACAAATAAAGAAATTTCATTAGCTGTAACATCAGAAAAGCTTGAAGTATTGGAAGATAAGAATGTTGAAATATTGTTACATATGTGTCCTAATTGTCAAATGCAATTTGACCGTTACCAACCATATATTGAAAAGAAACTAGGAAAAAAATTTAATATATTCCATTTAAACATTACACAGTATATTGCACTTGCAATGGGAGCAGATCCTTATTCTGTTCTAGGTATACAAACCCATACTGTACCTATAGAACCTCTTCTTAAACGTTTAAAACAAAAATATGATCTAAAAGAAGATAATAGACTCAAAACCTTGAAATCTGTTTAAAAAAATAAATAAAATCTTTTTTTTTATGAAAATCAATATTTTCACAATTCCCAGGGAGGAATTTAAATGAGCAAAGCTCAGTTGAACAAAAATAAATCTAACCTAAAAATTGGTGTTTTTCTTTGTAGATGTGGTGGTAATATTTCAGATATTATTGACATGGAAAAACTACGATTATCAGTAAAAGCTGAGGTTATTGAGGAATTTGAAAACTTATGTTCAATAAATGGACGTAAAATTATAAGAGATAATATTATAAAAAAAAATCTTGACAGAGTAGTTGTAGCAGCTTGTTCTCCAATAACACATGAAAAAACTTTCCAGAACTATGTAAGTCCATTAAATCCTTATCTTCTTGAAATGGCCAATATAAGGGAACAGTGTTCATGGGTAAATCCGGATAATATCACAGCAACTGAAAAAGCAATTTCCATTGTAAATGCAGCAATAGAGAAAGTAAAATATTCACAGCCACTAGTACCTATACTACGTAAAACCCCTAATACCGCAGCTGTAATAGGTGGTGGGATTTCAGGAATAAGTGCATCACTTTCACTTGCAAGGCAGGGGATAGAAACATATCTCATAGAAAAAGAACCAACAATTGGAGGTTCAATGGTTAAGGTTGGTAAATTATTCTCACCAGAGAAACTGGCAGAAGAATGTGCTATGTGTCTTTTAAATCCATTGGTAAATGAAGCAGTACAAAATAAGAATATTAACATAATAACCAATACCACATTAAAATCCGCAGAACGAAGAGCAGGAAATTTCAATCTATTAATAGAAAATAAAGCCCGGAAAGTCATAACAGACAGATGTATAAGTTGTGGAAATTGTGCAGAAGTATGTCCAGTTGAAGTTAAAGACTCATGGAATGAAGGAATGACCATTAGGAAGGCTATTTACAAACCATTTTCACAGGCAGTTCCTGATGTATATACAATAGACCCTGAAAATTGTAAAAAATGTGGAAAATGTCAAGATGTATGTAGAATGGATGCAATAGATCTTACAATGGAAGATGAAATTATTCCAATGACAGTGGGATCTGTTGTTATTGCAACAGGACATAAAACATTTGATATGAATAAAAGACCTGAATATTCCTATGGCAGACACAAAGATATTTTAACTCAAATGGAACTTGCAAGGGTTATGGGTGTTAATGGACCAACTAAAGGAGAATTATTAAAACCATCTGATGGTAAAGTTCCACAAAGAGTAGTTATGATACAATGTGTAGGTTCAAGGGATGAAAAACCAGGAGGAAGAAAGTATTGTTCTAAAGTTTGTTGTATGGTTGCAATAAAACATGCAAATGTAATAAAACAACACTATCCTGATACAGATGTAATTATAGGTTATACAGATATGAGAACACCTGGAATGTATGAGAAATATTTTAAATATGCACAATCAAATGAAGTACGACTTATTAGAGGTAGACCGGGGGAAATAGAAGAAAAAGATGGAATATTTATTGTTAGATTAGAAGATACTCTTTCTAAGGAGCCATTAGAAATAGAAACAGATTTAGTTGTCCTATCAACGGCTATGGAACCATCTGAGGGCACTGTAGATGTTTCAAATATATTAGATGTTGGTTTAACAGAAGAACTGTTTGTCAAAGAAAAACATTCCAAGATCAAACCTGTTGCAACAGAAGTGGAAGGTATATATGTCTGTGGAACAGCACAAGGCCCTAAAGATATTACAGACAGTATTGTCCAGGCTAATGCAGCATCAGCAAAAGTTTCTGAACTTATAAATGGTGGAGTAGAATTAGAACCATTTGTTGCAAATATAGACAATTCTAAATGTAATTTATGTAAGAAATGTATTGATGTTTGTAAATATAAAGCAGCATTCATACAAGACAATATGTTAAGTGTTGATCCTGTTGCATGTGTTGGTTGCGGTGCATGTCTATGGGAATGTGAAAATAATGCAATTGAAATAATTGGACAAACAGATGAACAAATCCTTTCCATGATCACAGGCATGTTAAAAGATAAAAAACCAGATGAAACCCGTATAATTGCATTTTTAGATTCTGTAGGTTATGTATCAGCAGATAATATAGGAATAAATAAGATTAATGTTCCAAGTTCCATTAGGATTATTAAAATCCCCTCCATGAACAGAATAATGCCAAAACATTTACTTCATGCATTTAATATGGGTGCTGATGGGATAATTATGGGTGAATATCCATATAATCCAATGTATTCAAAAACAAAGGAAAAAGTAAATGGTTTAAAACAGGAACTTATTAAAAATAATATAAACCCTGATAGACTTGCTTTCTACAAAGTATACATACCATACTTTAGAGGATTAGCTAACAAATTCAACAAATTCAACAACCAAATAATAGAATTAGGAAAAATAGGATCTAAAATAGATAGTTAATATAAACTTTAGGATCATTAAATATATTCCTATCTATCTCCTTTTTATTTATAAAACACATCCTATATATTTTTTTTAATATTACTTTTTTTTGGGATTTATATCAAACATAAAAATAATGTTAATTGCCATTTGGATAATAGTGAAAGATTTTATATTAGCTTAAAAAAAATATATGGTTTGTTATTTAAAAAGAAATATATACAAATTTTTAGATGTAATATCTTATTTTTATGTTACTTTACTTATTTTTCCGTTATAATGTTCTTCATATAGGTTATATGATGATTTGAACTGGTTAACTGTGTCCAGAAGATGTTATTACCAGTAGTGGTTCACTACATTCCTTTGTTGAAGATATTATATTTGTTTTCCCTGTTAAGAGATTTCTATAATAAATATTAGATTTTCCATTGGATCCATGTTGTTGCCATACAACAACATTACCATAAACACTTGGAAATATTTGGACATATTTTGATTTATAAACAGCACTAACTTTTCCTGTTTTAAGATTTTTACAATAAATATTTGAATTTCCTGATTCTATCTGCACCCATAATATGATTATTATTAATTGCAGGATTGAATTGAAATTCTTTAGTATTTAACACTTTGCTACATATTCCAGTTGATAAATCTTTATAATATACTGAGAAAATTCCATCTAA
>JAQVTJ010000034.1 GCA_028700095.1 Methanobacterium sp.
TCCAATCAACCTTCCTACTTTCGAAAAATAAACACTTTGGAGTATTATCTGGTGGTGAAGGTGAAGAAACACCAAGACTTGGTGCTATAGTAACAGCATTAAACAGTCTTGTAAATGGAGGGACAGCTGCACAAGCTGCAGCAACAGCTAATTCAGTTGCAGGTATAAGGATTATGGTAGGTGGACCTACAATGGGTATTGCAGTGGGAGGATATTTCACAGTCTATGTTGTTGTTGTTGAAGCAAATAATACCATAACAATAACCCCATATAAAGGTGGTTTAGCAGTAGTTCCTCCTGGAACGCGAGGTGCTATAATTCACCTTTTAAACACTCCAAGTAACCCAAAATATGGTACTGCTGATAATGTACGTTTAAATACAGCAGAAATGATGGGAAGAATGATAAGAGATGGTTATCCTGCAACAGATGTTTTAGCAGCTGCATTTGAATATGTTGCTGTAAATGCAGGGGAAAAACATGGGGGAGGAGCTTTAAACCTTGCATCAGGAATAACAACAGGGGATATGTTTACCCCTACAGAACTGAATGAAACAGGTTTTTCAATGGACCAATCCTACAGTAAAGTATGTCCAGTAGATGGTTGGAGTATTAGTTTTCCAGATGCTGATAATTATCAAAGCTGTCCTCTAGATGGAGCTTCACTTAAAACTTTAAGTGCAACACAAGCACTTAATAATGCAATAACTGTTACAGGTAACACCACCTCTGTTTCAACATATGGAGTTGAAGCACCAGGAGGTGCAGGAACCACCCAGGAAATAGTAGATGCATCTGTTAAAAAACATGGATTTCTTTCTATTGAAATAGCTAAAAGCATTAATAGCGCCATAAAAAGCGGACTTCTTGTAGGTGTTAATTATGTGGAAGCAAGTGATATTAATGTAAATCCAAACCAAAAAGCTGTTGGTGTATATTATAAACCTCTTGCAAACCATAGATCATCACCACCATGGAATTTACCAATAAGTTCAACAATTTTAGATATTCTAGGCAATACACAAACTGCAATAGGATTGATATTAATTATTCTAGTTTTGTTTAGAAGTACTTTAATATCATCATTCCTTAAAAATAAATGAACACCATATATTTAGGGGAATAGTTAGGATAAAATCTTAAAATAAATATTTTTATATTAATTAATAAAAGGAGTGGAGAAAGTTATGGCTTTAATTTTAATTCGGGCAGAAGATCAGGGGAAACTTTTGAATACCCTAGCAGATATTGAAAGACATGCAGGGTTAAAAGTTGCTGGAAAGCCTAGAATATTAAACCCTAAAATTGCAGATGAAATTGCAGGAAAAATATTAAAACAGAAATTAAGATCAACGTCATCAATAGCAGTTCTTGTTCGTGTAGAAGATGATACAACCAAAAGTATTGTTAATATACGGAAGATACATCCACCAGCCCATGTTATAGTAATTAGTGAGGAGTATGGTGAATTTAAAGATTTAATAAAATTATTTAATGAACTTCCATATTTAAAGGGTTATTATTCCCATAAAAATAAAGAAAACTAAAAAAAAAGGAAGTTTAGAATATCTTTTTTTAAATTAAACTTCCTAATAATATCTATAAAAAAAAAATATTATTTAGAGTATGAAATAAAATTATACTATATATATTTATTTATTTACTTTTTTTTCTAATTTCTTTTTATCCTAGCAATATCTCCAATTGTAGATCCTTTAAGTTTTGATTGGCCCATTTCATCTCTTATATCATTATCTGTTTTTTCTATTAGAACAACATTTAATAATTTCTCTATTTTCTTTGCAAGCTTTAGATCAGGTACCATTTTACCAGATTCTATTCTTCCTATAACAGATGCTTTTTCATATATTTTTTCTGCAAGTTCTTCACGAGACCATTCTTTTTTCTCTCTTGCTTGTCTAACTATATCCCTATAATTTTCAATAACTTCTTCTGTAGGTTCTCTTGGTCTTTGAATTCTCTTTGTTACTCTACTGCTCCTGGATACTCCTGGTCTTTGAGGTTTTGGAGCTTCTCTTTGTATTTTACCAAATTTTGAGCATTCTTTACAAGTAAACATTATTGAACCATCTACTTTAATTTTCAGAGGTTCTTCCACTAATTTTTTTCCACATATCTCACATCTCATGATGATCCCTTTACACTTGTATCATTAATATAATCTCTACCCTTATATTTAAATATTATTAAAGCCAATAAATTGAGTAAATGATATTAAGTTTTTAATTATTATTTTTAAATAAAAGTTTAGGAGTGAGCTTGGATCATGGAAAACATGTCCCCTAATATATTGAAAAAAATTGAAGACCTTAAAACTGAGATAAAGATCCTAAAAGAGGATAATACTAAAACCAAACGTAATCTCATGTGGAAGGTTAGGAAACTTGAAAAAGACAAGGTTCTAATCGAAAATGAGAAAATAAGACTGGACAGAGAAGTTAAATCTCTTAGGGGGGAGATTGAAAGGTTCAGGTCACCACCATTGGTAATAGCTACAGTAACTGAAGTATTAGATGATGGCAGAGTAGTTGTTAAAAGCAGTACTGGCCCAAATTTTGTTATTGGATATTCACGATTTTTAGATGAAAAGTCACTGGAACCAGGTGTTCGTGTGGCTCTTAACCAGCAGACATTTAATATAGTACATGTTCTGCCATCAGAAAAAGATCCTATTGTTACAGGTATGGAAGTAGATGAAAAACCTGATGTTGCATATGAACAAATAGGTGGATTAGATGATCAGGTTATAGAAATTAAAGAAACAGTTGAATTACCTCTTAAAAAACCTGAACTGTTTATTAATATAGGTATTGAACCTCCAAAGGGTGTTCTGTTATACGGACCTCCAGGAACAGGGAAAACACTTCTTGCTAAAGCAGTTGCACATGAAACCAATGCAACATTTATTAAAATAGTTGCATCTGAATTTGTTAAAAAATATATAGGTGAAGGTGCCAGACTTGTTAGAGGAGTATTTGAACTTGCAAAGGAGAAATCACCAAGCATTATATTTATTGATGAAATTGATGCTATAGC
Organism: Methanobacterium sp.; assembly: GCA_028700095.1. Classification (GTDB taxonomy): domain Archaea; phylum Methanobacteriota; class Methanobacteria; order Methanobacteriales; family Methanobacteriaceae; genus Methanobacterium_B. Next base: position 3,058 of record JAQVTJ010000034.1, read on the forward strand.
AGCGAAAAGACTGAAAAGTTCAACAAGTGGGGATAGAGAAGTTCAAAGAACTTTAATGCAATTACTTGCTGAAATGGATGGTTTTGAAGGAAGGGGAGATGTTGGAATTGTTGCAGCAACCAACAGACCAGATATACTTGATCCTGCTCTTTTAAGACCTGGAAGGTTTGATAGATTTATTGAAGTTCCAATTCCAAATGAAGAAGGTAGAATGGAAATATTAAAAATCCATACTAAAAAAATGACTTTAGATGAAGATGTTGATATAGAACATATTGCAACACTTTCAGAAGGTGCTTCTGGTGCGGATTTAAAAGCAATATGTACTGAATCAGGTATGTTTGCAATAAGAGAAGAAAGATCTACTGTTACAATGAATGATTTCATGGATGCTGTTGATAAAATAGTAGGCATGGAAAATGATGAAGAAATGAAAAGAGAAGCAGGAGTTATGTTTGGATAATTAAATTTCTCCCAAAAAAAAATATATATTCCTCCTTTTTTTATTAAAATAAAATTATATTATTTTTGCCTGTGATGAACCCTATGAGCTCTGATTTATGATGACTGATGGGCGATCTGAGGCATATTATTTTGTATCAACATTTATTTATTTTATATATTTTTCATATTTGAAATATAATCTAAAATATTTTCAATATTATTAAATGTTATTTCATTTTTAATTTCATTAATAACAGGTCTTTTAACTATGATTATTGGAATTTCTAAATCAATAGCAGCTTCTATTTTGGTAGGGGTACCACCTGTTTTTCCACTTTCTTTAGTTACAGCTATCCCTATTTTATATTCCTCTAGTAATGCTTTGTTAAAATTTTTTGAAAATATTCCTTGCATTGCTATAATATTCTTATTTGGAATTTTCATTTCTAAACATTTTTTCAAAGAATATTCTACTGGAAGCACCCTTGTAATTATATATTTGGGAGAAATCCATTGGATTATATGATGAAGTGTTGAAACACCTGCAAAATGCATTATTTTACAGTTATCCTTTTGTTTAAAGGTTTGATACGCTTTTTTAGCAGCTTCTTGAAATGTAGATACTTCTAATACATATTTATTTTTTGGTATTTCTATTGATGGTCTTTCAAATCGAATATATTTTATACCTGTATTTTTTGCTGATCTAATTGCATTTAAACTTGCATTAACAGCAAATGGATGTGTTGCATCAATTAAGATATTTATTTTATTTATATGTATAAGATCTTCAATTTCTTCTATTCCCATTTGATCTGCAATAACCTTATTTGCACCTGCTTTAATAGCAAGATCCTTGCCATGTTGTGTTGTTGTGGTTGCAATTATTTCAATATCTGTAAGTTCTACTAGTTTATTTATAATATTAACTGCATCAGAGGTACCTGCCATAACCATAACCTTCATTTTATCACCTTTTCACTGATAAATTCACTTAAAAAAATGGTTGAAGCCATTAATATTATTATAATCCAATCTATTATTGTAATTCCTATTGTTTTGAATATTGCCTGTAAATATGGTAAATAAATAACACATAATTGTAATAATAATGATGCTAAAACAGCTATGAATAAAGTTTTATTTGGAGTTGTTCCTTGGGCTTTGCAGTTGAAAACATTGAATATTTGATATATTACAAATACAGTAAATGCAATTGTCATTGCTGTTATTATATCTCTGCCACTGGACAATTCATACCAGTAAAGTAAAAGTGTGCCTGCACTCATTACTATTCCTGCAATTCCAATTTTAATTAGGTTTTTTTTAGGTATTATATTTCTTTTGCTGGGTTTTCTTTCCATAACTCCTTCTTCTGAAGGTTCAACACCTAATGATTGTGCAGGTGGACCGTCCATTATTATATTTATCCAAAGTATTTGTATGGGATTGAATGGTATTGGTAGATTAATAAGAGATGCTATTGTAATGGTTAGTATTGCACCTATGTTTGTTGAAAGTTGAAATTTAACAAAACGTTTTATATTATCAAAAATGGTACGTCCTTCTTTAACTGCTTCAACAATAGTTGCAAAATTATCATCTTGAAGCAGCATATCAGCAGATTCCTTGGCAACATCTGTACTTGAACCCATTGCAACACCTATAGCTGCCTTTTTAAGTGCAGGTGCATCATTTACACCATCTCCTGTCATTGCAACAACATGTCCCTGTGATTTAAGAGCTTCAACAATTCGAACTTTCTGTTGGGGAAATACACGGGCATATACCTGAATATTTTCAACTATGGCTTTAAAACTATTATCATCAAGTTTATCAAGTTGGGATCCTGTTAAAATATTTCCATCCTTTAAAATACCTATTTCAGATGCTATTGCCATAGCAGTATCTTTATTATCTCCTGTAATCATTACAACATTAATTCCTGCTTTTTCACAGAGATAAACTGCTTCTTTTGCCTCTTTTCTTGGCGGGTCCATTATACCCACTAATCCCACATATATAAGGTTATTTTCAATTATGTCCTTATCATCCAATCCTTCATTATTATCCATCTTTCTATATGCTAAAGCCAAAACCCTCAAAGCTTGGGATGTCATATTCTTTAAATTATCAAATATTTCCTTTCTCTGTTCATTGTTTAGTTGTTTTATTTCATCTTTTTCTTGGATGCTGTTACATTGTTTAATGATAATTTCAGGAGCACCTTTTGTAAGAACATATCTATTTCCATTAAATTCATTGACAGTTGTCATTCTTTTTCTTTCACTGTCAAGTGGTATTTCAAATATTCTTTTATATTTTATTTCAAGCTCTTTTCGGTTATAGCCATTTTCATCTGCATAAACTAACATTGCACCATCAGTAGGATCTCCTATTATTTTTCCATTTGATATATTAGAATTATTACACAGTGCAGCTATTTTAAATGCTATTTCAGGAGAGTTTATTTTTGTTTTGTGTACAGTCATTTTATTTTTGGTTAATGTACCTGTTTTATCTGTGCAAATTGTTGTACAAGAGCCTAATGTTTCAACTGCAAGTAATTTTCTTACAATTGCATTGCTTTTAGCCATTTTCTGCATACCCAATGCCAATGTAAGTGTCATTATTGCAGGCAAACCCTCAGGCACAGCAGCGACTGCAAGTGAAACTGCTGTTAAGAAATTAATTACTAATGGTGTTCCTTTAAAGAATTGAAGAGTAAAAACACCTGTACATACCATAATTGCTATTAATCCCATTAATTTACCTAGACCATGAATTCTATCTTGAAGTGGTGTTTTTTGGTCTTTTCCCTGTATTATTTCAGCAATTTTACCTATTGCAGTATTCATCCCAATTTCAACCACAACAGCCTTTGCTCGTCCTGATATTACATATGAATCCATAAATGCAAGGTTGGTTGTTTTATTTTGGGATAATATATTTTCATCCTTTTTTGATTGTTTTGATTCACCAGTTATTGTTGATCCATCCACCATTAGATCATAGCTTTTTAATAATCGAAAATCTGCCGGAATAATATCTCCTTCTTCAAGAATAACAACATCCCCAATTGTAAGTTCATTTGCAATGATTTTTCTTGGTTCATTATCACGAATAACAACAGCCTCTGAACATGTTATATTTTTAAGTTGTTCCATTGCATTTTCTGCACGGTTTTCCTGTACAAAACCTACAGTTGCATTTAAAATAATAACAATTACAATTACAGTTGCATCTATTATATCTCCAATTAATGCAGCTGCTATAGCTGCAATTATAAGTAAAATTATAAGAAAATCTTTAAATTGTCCTAATAATTTGGTTATGGGTCCTGGTTTTTTTTCTTCAACCAATTCATTTTTTCCATGGATATCCTGTCTTTTCTGGGCTTCTTCACTGGACAATCCATTATTATTAGAGTTTAATATCTTTAAAACATCTTCTATATTTTTATTCTGCCATTTCATTATTACACTTCTTGTAAAAGATTGCTTTTTTATAATTAATAAGTTTCATATCTTTATCTTGTTCTATAAATTCTGTTGAGAATGGTTTTATAATTAGATCCGCACCTACAATTTCTGCAATCTTTTTTATATATGGCTGTAGTTCCTCAGGTGGACGGATTGAATAGATGAGTGATGCATTTTTATATATGTTTATGTTAGGATTGGTTATATCATCAACAACAATTTGATCATGGTAAAGTTTAATATCTGTCATGATTATATCCATGTTAAGATATTCTTGGAGTGTAATTGCAACCAATGGAAAACATCCTACACCTACTTCAACTATTAAAGAAGCCTGGCTATAGTTTTCTATAATATAATTTGTAAAATCTTTCCACATATTTTTTACCCCCCCCCCCCTTTGGAGAAATTTATGATAATCAGAGAATTTAAACGTTCAGATGTTAAAAGAGTTCTTGAAATTGAAACCGCCTCTTTTAGGGATCCTTATCCTGCTAATATTCTTGTAGATATTTATAATTTAGGTGCAGGATTTCTTGTTGCACAGGAAAATAATAGGGTTGTAGGATATATTATATTTTGGATCAAATTTGAAGAGGAAGGACATATAATATCAATTGCAGTTGATAAAAATTATAGAAGAATGGAAGTTGGCTCTAGATTAGTTGAAAAAAGTCTTAATATTTTTAAGAAATATAATGTGAAAAGTATTAAATTAGAGGTAAGGATGGGTAATAAAGGGGCTAGAAAATTTTATAGTAAAATGGGATTTAAAGAAGAGAAAGTTGTGGAAAATTATTATGAAGATAATGAAGATGCAATTATTATGAGCCAAAACTAAAATATAAATAAATATTTAGTGTAATTTATAATAATTGAAAATTTTTTTAAATATTTCCATATCATAATATTCTAAAAAAAATAATCCCATTAATAAACCATGTAATATAAATATGTGATAAAAGATTTTGTAAGAAATTTAATTAAAGATTAGTTTATAAATTTAAGATAATAATCAAATAGTAGTATAAAGAATATAATAATATAAATTTTTTTATTCACAAAAAAATATTTACTAATTAATTTAACCGGTGATTATATGCTGAAAGAGGCTAAATTAGCTTTAGAAGACGGAACAATACTTAAAGGAGAAGGATTTGGCTTTGAAACAATTAGGACTGGAGAAGTGGTTTTTGCTACGGGAATGACTGGATATGTTGAATCACTTACAGATCCATCCTATAAAGGGCAAATTCTAATGTCAACCTATCCATTACAAGGTAATTATGGTATATCTAGAGAGTGGTTTCAGTCTGATGGAATAAAAGCAGAAGGATTTATAGTAAGGGAGCAAAATAACCATCCATCACATAGGCTGTCTGAGGAAAGTTTATCTGACTTTTTATATGAATATAAAATTCCAGGTATAAGTGGGATTGACACAAGATTTCTTACACTTAAAATCAGACGTCATGGAGCTATGAAAGGTGCAATTTCAACAGAAGAAATTGATAATGATGAACTTTTAAATCTAACTATTGGACAGGACAATATTAAAACACTAGATCTTGTTGATAAAGTATCTGTTAAAAAACCTAAAATTTTAGGTGAAAATAATAAACACAGAGCAGTGATACTTGACTGTGGTATAAAACAAAATAGTATAAATGCTCTGCTTAAACGAGATATAGGTGTGGTGGTTCTTCCTTATAAAACTAGTTATAAAGAAATTTTAGATTATGATGCTGAGGCCTTGCTTGTTTCAAGCGGACCTGGAGATCCAACAAGAGTTACAGAAACAGTTAATACAGTTAAAAGATTATCTGAAAAACTTCCAATATTTGGAATCTGTCTTGGTCAGCAAATTATATCCCTGGCCTTTGGTGCGAAAATATATAAGATGAAATTTGGTCACAGAGGAATAAACCAACCAGTAAAAGATCTTAAAACAGGCAAAGTTACTATTACCTCCCAAAACCATGGTTTTACAATAGATTCTGATTCATGTAAAAATTTACCAATAAAAGTTACACAGATAAATCTTAATGACAGAACACCTGAGGGATTGGAACATGAGGAACTTCCAATTTCAAGTGTACAATACCATCCAGAAGCTGGTCCTGGACCTCATGACTCTGACCACTACTTTGATAATTTCCTTAATATATTAAGAAAATACTAACATTTGAAAAAGATAAATAATTAGAAGATAAAAAAAAATTTATTAATTTAATTTATATTTATTAAAAGGTAGGATTGTAAATGCCAAGGGATAAAGACATAAAAAAAGTTCTTATCATAGGTTCAGGACCTATACAAATTGGACAAGCTGCTGAATTTGATTATTCTGGATCTCAAGCTTGTAAATCTCTTATGGATGAGGGAATTGAAACAGTATTAGTAAACAGTAACCCTGCAACCATACAAACAGATATAGATATGGCAGATAGAGTATATGTAGAGCCACTTACACCAGAAATTGTTGCAAAAATTATTGAAAAAGAAAAACCAGATGCAATATTACCTACAATGGGTGGACAAACTGGTTTAAATATTGCAACAGGTCTTGAAAAGATAGGTGCATTAGATGGTGTTAAGGTTATAGGTTCTTCTATTGAAACCATTAGAAATGTTGAAGATCGTAATTTGTTTGGAAATTTCATGTTAGAACTTGATGAACCCATACCCCTTTGTAGAGCAGTTACATCTGTTGATGAAGCTATTGAAGCTGTTAAAAAAATAGGTTATCCTGTTATTGTACGTCCAGCTTTCACATTAGGTGGAACAGGTGGGGGTGTTGCAAAAAACAAAGAAGAACTTATTGAGATTGCTACAAGAGGTCTTGATATGAGCTTTATCAACCAAGTTCTTATTGATGAATCTGTTATTGGATGGAAGGAATTTGAATATGAGGTAATGAGAGATAAAAATGATACCTGTATAATTGTTTGTAATATGGAAAATTTAGATCCTATGGGTATACATACAGGTGAAAGTATTGTTGTTGCACCTTCCCAAACACTTTCAGATATGGATAATCAGAGATTAAGAAATGCATCTATTAAAATTATAAGAGCATTACATATTCAAGGCGGCTGTAATATTCAATTTGCATATAATTCCAAAACAGGAGAATATAAAGTTATTGAAGTTAATCCCAGAGTTAGTAGAAGCAGTGCATTAGCTTCAAAAGCAACAGGTTATCCTATAGCTAAAATTTCATCTAAAATAGCTGTGGGAATGACTCTTGATGAAATACAGAATGATATAACCAAAGAAACACCAGCTTCATTTGAACCTTCACTTGATTATGTGGTTGCAAAAATTCCTAGATGGCCCTTTGATAAGTTCAAATCCATAAAAAGAGAAATAGGTGTACAGATGCAATCCACTGGTGAGGTTATGGCCATAGGCAGAACAATTGAAGAATCTCTCCATAAAGCAATAAGATCACTTGATATTGGAAAATATGGATTTGTAGATGTTGAATATGATGATTCTCTCTTAATAAATGCAACTGATGAAAGAATTTTCCATTTATATACTGCTCTTAAAGCCGGACGTAAGATAGATGAGATTCATGAAATTACAGAGATTGACAGATTTTTCCTATATAAAATAAAGAGTATTATTGATTTTGAAAATTATTTAAGAAATCTAGATAGTGAGGATGTTCTTAAACCAGAAATTCTTTTGAAAGCTAAAAGAATGGGATTTTCTGATCTAATATTATCAAATATAACAGGTTTTCCAGAGAAATTAATAAGAGATCACAGAAGAAAAACTGGAATTATTCCAACCTATAAAATGGTTGATACATGTGCAGCAGAATTTGAAGCTAAAACACCATATTATTATGGAACATATGAAGGTGAAGATGAAGTAACAGTATCAGATAATAAAAAGGTTGTTATTATTGGAGCTGGTCCTATAAGGATTGGTCAGGGTATAGAATTTGATTATTGTTGTGTTCATGCATCTAAAGCATTGAAAGATGAAGGAATAGAAACTATTATTATAAATAATAATCCTGAAACAGTTAGTACTGATTATGATATTTCAAATAAATTATATTTTGAACCTTTAACACTTGAAGATGTAATGAATATAATGGACAAAGAAAAACCAGATGGGGTTGTTGTTCAATTTGGTGGTCAAACTTCCATAAATTTAGCAGTTCCCCTTGCTGAAGAAGGAATTCCTATACTTGGAACTGCACATGAAAGCATAGACCGTGTTGAGGATCGTGAACGTTTTACTGATGTTTTAAATTTACTTAATATTCCACAAGCCGAATATGGTATTGCATATTCTTTTGAAGATGCCCGTATTGTAGCAGGAAGAATTGGATTTCCAGTACTTGTAAGACCTTCCTATGTTCTTGGTGGAAGAGCTATGGAAATTGTTTATGATGATATTAAGCTTAAAAAGTATATGAAAGAAGCTGTGAAAATCTCTCCTGAACATCCTATTCTTGTTGATAAATTCCTTCAAGATGCTATTGAAGTAGATGTTGATGCATTATCAGATGGAGAAACTGTTTTTATAGGTGGTATAATGGAACATATAGAAGAAGCAGGTGTTCATTCTGGAGATTCTGCATGTGTTATGCCTCCTCAAAGTATTTCTGATGATATTCTTAAAACAATTAAAGAATACACAACCAAATTAGCACTTGAATTAGAAGTTATTGGACTTATGAACATCCAATATGCTGTTAAAGATGATAAGTTATATATAATTGAAGCCAATCCTCGTGCAAGTAGAACCGTACCCTTTGTAAGTAAAGCTGTTGGAATACCACTTGCAAAAATAGCTGCAAAGTTAATGGTTGGTTATAAGCTTAAAGATTTAGGATTAGTTGAGGATATTAAAATTAAACATGTTGCAGTTAAAGAATCTATATTTCCATTTATAAAATTACCTGCAGCAGATTCTGTTCTTGGACCTGAAATGAAATCCACAGGAGAGAGTATGGGAATAGATGAAAATTTCGGTATTTCCTATTACAAAGCATTACTATCTGCAGGTATGGAATTACCTAAAAAAGGTAAATTATTTATCAGTATAAAAGATGCTGATAAAAATAGTATAAAAGATATTGTTAAAGCAGCGGAAAAACTTGGATTTGAACTTGTTGCAACAAGTGGAACTGCTAAAGCTATTGAAGATTATGCTAAGATAGATAAAATTCGAAAAGTAAGTGAATATTCTCCTAATATTAAGGATGCTATGATTAACGGAGAAATAGATCTAATTATTAACACACCTTCAGGCAAACAATCAGCTGCTGATGGTTATAATATTCGAAGAATGGCTGTTGAACTGGGAATACCATATGTAACAACTTTGGCAGGTGCACGTGCAGCATTAAATGCTATTAAACATGTTCAAAAAGGTGAAATTAGAGTTAAATCTCTTAATGAATATCATGAACAACTTTAATTATATTAGATAAAATAATTTTAGAAATATTAAATTTTTTTTAAAAAAAATATATAATTAAAAATTCAAATTTTATATAAATCACCTTTTTTTATATACAATAAAAATTTAGGGTATTAGATTTTTTCTTTTCTTGAAGATTTATTCTTGGTGTTTTGACTATTACTGTTTTATAATTTTAACAATACAATTTATATGCCATTTTATGGGAGTACATTATAATCTCTCACATTTAATATATATGCTTAAATATGTTTATTTAGGGAATAAATGGACCACCCTCTAAATTACAGTAAAGAAGACCCGAATTATATATTGTTGGGTAAAATATTTAAAATTATAAGTTCCCAAAACCCAAGACAATAATAATTTCAAAAGGTGTTAAAAATATTAATAAGATGATTTTTCCTGTTCAAATTATTTTAACAGTTATATTTTCTAATAAAACAGTTGAATTTGTTGTCCTTGAGTTAAAAAGAGATAAATACGTGAGAAAATTCTTTGAAATAAAAGAAGTTGCAAATGTGCTTCACTTTTCAGCGTTTTTATCAGGATTTTAAATATCCCCATTTATAAAAACTTTCCACAATCCAAAAAAATCTAAGACAGTGAAGATTATTGCTTACATTTGTATTTAATAATTACAATTAAATCTGAATAATCTTATTTTTATTATTTCTATTTAAATCTTGAAATCTCCGCAACAGATAGCCCTAGGTAGAAAATGTTATAGAGAGGATAAGTTTGTCCTACAAACCCATTTTAATATTATTAAATCTAATTTTATATGTATGTGTTATTTTTATTAAATTTTTCTAATTATACCTCTTAAAATCCATTACTCCTCCTTTTATATACTTAAACATTCAATATTGTTTAATATGGTTATATTATGGTGTTAAATTTTCATGGAAAAATGGATAATCTATAGTTCTTGTTTTATATATGGTTTAAATAGTCTTTCCCTTCTAAAAATACAATTTTAAAATGCTTTAAAATTTAGTTAATAACCGACCATTTGGAAAACGTCTTAAAACCTAATTTAAGGATTTTAAATTTTATAAAATTTATTTAAAAGAGTATAGTTTTGTATTTTTAAAATTGAAACGTGATTTACCGCTGATTTACAGTAAAACCGTTATTAAATGACTTCAATTTTTCCAAATTTTCTAAGATCCGGATGATATCAATAATATTATATTGTTAAAATAAAACGGAGGATATTATGAATAAAATAACAATTATTACAATGTTTGTTATATTTTTGATAATTAGTATAACACCTGCAAGTGCAGCACAAATTGCTGACACAGAAAAGCAAATATATGGTTTACGAGACCAAGTAAACGAACTGAAATCTGATTTAATAGAGGGAAAAGATGATGTAGAATATGTAGCAACTAATTTTTGGAACCCATTCAAATGGGAGGAGGTAGGGAATGCTCTGAGCGCTTTCTTTAGCTCCCTATCTCACATACCAAGTAAAAGTGCCTCAATATTAGATGCTGCAGGGCAAATTACTAAGCCATCACCAATTGAGACTCCTCAAGAATTAAATGACCCAAAAGTATTAATAAACGAAATAAATAAAAAAACAGGTAAAAATTTAAAGTATTCTGATGTATATAACCTTCAAAAAAATGATTTGTTGCTTATTAAGTCTTCTGAAGGTTATTACCATATTGTACGTTATGATGGGGATGGTTCCATTACTAACGTTTCTAAGCAAAATGTAAAAAATAGTAATTCTACAAATTTTACAAATACTCTCGGCGAGAGGGTTACACAATTCCATTTAAATAGGACTGGTCCTTCGGCATCAAATTCCATGGTTGTATAAGGGTCTAAAGGCATTTTAACCATACCTAAAGATGTTGCTGTATCAAAATTAGTAAATACTGGTGTATTAGATCAAACTACAAGCATGTTAATAGTAAATGATGCATAATACTCAAGCACTATCATTAAGAGAGTTTACGGGTATTTACTTATTAATTAAAGGGTGGGGTGATTTATTACGTCAATTATCCAGTGGAATGCTAATATTCGGTGGTGTTATTGCAATTAGTAGCGCAGGAGTAGCACTTGTCGCTTGCTTTTGTGTGGGACCCTTAAAACAACGGCTATTGAACCTTGCATTTAGGATGGCTTTGTCGGCTGCGTGTGCGGGGATGGGCGGGATCGTTATAGGTATCGTATCTGTAATGTATGAGTTAGCAGGTCTGCCTTGGAGGAGATTATTGATTTGATGATGTCTGATTTTAGTTCTTTGGAGGGTATTCCTGTTACTGAGGATTTAAGTGTAGTTACAGTAAGTGATGCTAAAAATTATGTGATTAAGGTTGTGGATATTGATAATAATACATTACCTATGAAAAATGTGACCTCAACACAGCATGGTAAGTTAATTCCCCGTTCTAATGATATTGTTTATTTGCCAGATATTGGTTTTACTGGTAATGACAGTTCCAATTATACTGTAAGTAATAAAATGGGAGTATCCAATATTGCAACAGTTAATATAGGAGTTAAATCCCCAGAACTACCAACAGCATCCAATATCGAACTAAACACAATGAACACCAAACAAGTAGAAGGTTATGTGAATCTAACAGATATTGATGGTGACCCTTTAAAAATGGTTATAGAGGAACGTCACATAGTTAACTGTATCAATCAAACTAATGGTACTGTAGATTATCTTTTACGTGTGCCAGATACTGATTATAATTGTTTATTGGAGGTTAATAAGGATGGACATTTCGTGTTCACACCTGACCCTAGACAAAATGGTAATTATGGTATTTTGTACAAAAAGGTGGATATTTTAGGACGTGAATCTAATCTAGCAACAATATGTATTACTATTAACCATGAACCATTATTTTCGCATAATATGGATTTTAATACAACTAAAAACGGCCCTATGATACTTCATCTTAATACTACTGGAGGAGATGCTAATATAATTTATAATATTATTAGTAAACCTAGACATGGTACATTAATACCGCAGACAGAAATAGGTGGAGAACATCATAGTGTATGGGTTTATATACCAAATCCAAATTACACAGGTAATGATTCATTTACATATAATGCGATTTGTGAGGGTATTGAAAGTAATATGGGAACTGTAAATATTCACATTGACAATCAGCAAGTTATTTATGTAATTACAAACGGTAATGACAATAATAATGGTTTATCATAAACTACTAGCAAAAAAACCATAAGAAAAGCGATTGATACAGCCAAAAATGGCGAAATTATCCAAATAGGGGAAGGAATATATCAAAGAAACTTCATAATTGACAAAAATTACCTTAATTGGAAATAGCCCTGATAAAACCATAATCCGAGGAACAAGCAGATTCGTCTGTATAGGTGTATTGGAGAATGTAAATGTACTAATTGAAGGTTTAACAATTACCAGGGGACAATCTAGTGGAATATATTTCGAAGGCAATTTAACCTTGAAAAATGTGATTATTACAGACAACAAGAACTTTATAGAAGGTGGATGAATTATTAACCAAAATAATTTAACCATAATCGACTCATACATAAAAAAAATAACCACACCCCAAACGCAGGATGAATCTTAAATTCCGAAACCAGCACTTTAACACATATATAACAAACAACAACGCTAGAAATCGGGGCGGAGGAATAGTAAACTATGGTATTATCACCCTAATCAACTCACACATCACAAACAACATCACAACATATGCCGAGGGAATCTATAACAGCGGACAATTAAACCTAGACACACTATCTAAAATACCAAACAACCCAACAAACAACATCAACAACGAAAACCCAACACCACCATAAAACC
>JAQVTJ010000137.1 GCA_028700095.1 Methanobacterium sp.
TTTAAATGGTATTGACCCGGATAATGACATATTACACTATTCTATGATTACAGGGCCATTAGATGGGATCTTAAATTTAACTGATGATGGAAATTTCAGTTACACACCAAATGAAAACTTTACAGGTAATGATAGTTTTAAATATCAAACAACAGATAATGTTTTAAATTCCACTATAACAAATGTTACAATTTGTATTGTAAACAGTACTACTCCTATTGCATATAATATGGTATTTAATATAGCACAAAACAGTGTATTAAATAGTAAATTTAATATAACAGGTATAAATGGAACTGAAAAATTCTTTAACATACTTTCTAAACCCTCACATGGAACTTTCAATGTTTTAGGTGAAGACTTTACATATAAACCTACAGAAAATTAATGGCCAAGATATAATCACCTATAACTTTACAGATGTACTAAAACACGCATCAAACCTTGCAACACTCAACATAAACATCCAAAGCCCACCAACATCAGATAATATAAAAATAAGCACAAAAATGAACAACCCAATAGAATACAACTTTAAAGTCAAAGGATATCAAAGTGAGCCTAAATTATTATCCCTACCACAACATGGAACATTAAAACTATTAGCTGACAACAATTTCACATACACACCAAATAAAGACTACCATGGAACTGATACATTCACATATCAAGCAGAAGACGGTCTAGGTCAAAAATCCACCCCAACAACTGTTACCATATCTGTAACCAAACCTCCTATACAACAAACAGAATCCACAAAAGTTACAAATATCAACAATAACCATGGAAACAGTCAAGATGTAACCACAAATAATCCATACAAAAACCTAATAAATGATCAATTATTATCCCAATTAAACACAAACAACTTTAACAACTTAAATTTGTCCAACCTCAATCTTATAAACCCAAAAGAACAAATAACAAACCAAATCATAACATTCATCAAAACACTAATAAACCATATAAAAAACATAACAAACCAAATCAAACTATAAACAAAAAAAAACCATATATCTCTTTTTCTTTTTTTTAAACATTGAACCATTAAATATCCCATACTAAGAAAACATCTCATAATCTAATTTTTTTTTAAGATAGTCTAATATTTCCATTATATGGTATTTTAATTTTTATATTATAATATACTTGAAATATAAATATAAGAACCATAGACATGATTGAATATCATAAAAAAAAAATTTGATTTAATCTAAAATTTTTTTATAATATATAAAAAAATATATAAAAAAATATGAGTTAAACAAAACAGTTATTTAAAATTACTGTAAAACATTCTTATTTGGTGTACATAATGATAATAAACGATGCAATAGAAGAAATAGTGGAAAATGTATTGGCAGTTTCAGCTGAAATTAACAAAGAAAGTATTTATGAAATGATGGAAATTTTAACATCTTCAAAAAAAGTATTCCTTCTAGGCCAAGGCAGATCCGGTCTAGTTGCAAGGGCATTTGCAATGCGTTTAATGCATCTTGGAATAAATGTTTATGTTGTTGGAGAAACAATCACTCCAACAATATGTGAAGAGGATTGTTTTTTAGCAATTTCAGGATCAGGAGAAACAAGTTATATAATAAGCACTGCAAAAATTGCGAAAATAAGAGGTTCTAAAATAGTTGCAGTTACATCCTATGATGATTCAACCCTTGGAGAAATGTCGGATCTTTTTATACACATTAAAGGCCGTACTAAAGTTGATTCAGAAAAAAATTATACTAAAAGGCAGATGAATGGAAAACATTTATCACTTTCCCCTCTAGGTACATTATTTGAAGTATCAACACTAATATTTTTAGATGCACTTATAGCTCAACTAATGGATAAATTAGGAAAAACAGAAGATGATCTAAAAAAGAGACATACTGTACTAGAATAATTATTATAATGAACAAAAATAATCCTATTTCTTTTTTTTTTTTAAACCTAAAAATATAAACAGAATCAATTAATTCCAAATTTTTTTTTTAAACTAATTTATATTATAAGCTTATTTATTTCATAAATTTATCTTAACCCTATTGATCATGATTATAAATAGTTGGAAATAAAAAAAAGAAAGCATATATAAAAAAAAATTTTAAACTAAAAATATCCAATTTAAAAAGAGATTTTATTTAGATTAACTATCTTTTTATTAAATAGTTTTGAAGGATATATTATTTGGGGTAATAAACATGTCTATAATGTTTAAAAAGATTAAAGCCACAAGAATAGGGGAAAAAACTTTTGAATTAGATGAAAAAGTAGTCATTGATGAAGAAGTTGAAATAATAGTGAATCAAATGGCTTTCGGAAGATTTTCAGTTAGTCCAACATTTTTAAAAGAATTTGTTGTAGGATATCTTATGGGTGAAGGTCTTGTTGACTGTGTGGATAATATAAAATCCATAGAAGTGGATAAAAACACTATAAAGGTTGAAATTGATCTAGTTGATTTTGATATTAGGAGAGAAATGGTAATGAGCTCAGATTGTTTCGGAGGATGGAGAAGTAAAATAGAATTTGTTAAAAAAGTCAAATCAGATTATACTGTCTCTAAAGATCAAATATTAGATGTTTTTAATAGGTTAAGGAAAGAATCAAGTGTTTGGAAGGAAACAGGAGGCACACATATAGCTGCTATTGTAGCTGATAATATATTTATTGCAATAGAAGATGTTAGTAGACATGTTGCAATTGACAAAGTAATGGGAGCAGCTATTCTTAAAGGAATAGATATATCACAGTGTTTCATTGCATGTAGTGGTAGAATGCCATCAGATATGGTAATGAAAGTTGCAAGGGTTGGAATACCAATATTAACATCAAAAGCAGCACCCACAATTTCAGGTTATACAGCAGGACAAAAAACAGGTATAACCATTATAGGATTTGTACGGGGTAAAAGATTTAATTTGTATACAAATCCACAAAGAATTATAGTATAATAATATATTTGGAGGAATATGATTTGGGAAAAGATTTAACAGAAATTTTTTCAATATACAAAAACCAAGAATCTGATCTAATACCCATATTACAAGCTATCCAAACTAAAAATGGATATCTATCTGAAAATTCTATTATCCAAGTTTCTAAGTTTACAGGAGTTCCTGAAAGCGAAGTTTATGGTGTTGCAACATTTTATACACAATTCAGATTTTCACCTATTGGAAAAAAACATATAATGGTTTGTAAAGGAACAGCATGCCATGTACTTGGAGCTACCAAGATAGCAGAGGGAATTGAAAGACATCTCGGTATAAAAGAAGGAGAAATAACATTTGACATGGAATATTCTTTAGAATCTGTTGGTTGTCTTGGATGTTGTGCACTTGCACCTTGTGCTATGATAAACAATGAAGTAGAATCAAAAATCACACTTAGAAATATTAAAAAAATTTTTAAGATTAAAAAAAAAACTATCCCCTACCAAAACACTAAAATCCCACCAGAAAAACTCATAACCCATAATAAAGGAAAATAATCCATTTAAATAAAAAAATTCTAAATTTAAATATAAAATTATAAAATACTAAAATCTATTAAAAGGAAATAAAAATGAATTTCAAACAATTACTGGATGAATCAGAAAAAGAGTATAAATCTATATTTAAAGGTAAAAATCCAGTAATATTAGTAGGATCTGCTACATGTGGTAATTCTGCAGGTGCTAATCTGGTCATAAAATCATTTAACAAGGAATTAGAGAAACATGGCTTAGATGTGGAAATTATTGAAGTAGGATGTTTAGGACTTTGCCATATTGAACCTATTATCACAATAATCAAACCAGGGAAACCTGCAATTTTTTATGGTAACATAAACCAGAAACTAGTAACTGACCTTGTTAAATCATATCTTTTATCTGACAATCCAATACCAGAAATAGCTTTAGGCACTTACAAAGGAAAAATCAAAGGAATACCTGATATTTTCTCTATCCCTGTTTTAAAACCACAAGTTCGTCAAATACTACGTAACTGTGGTTTTATTGATCCAAAAAATATTAAACATTACATTGCATGTGGAGGATATAAAGGACTTAAAAAAGCTCTTGAAATAA
>JAQVTJ010000138.1 GCA_028700095.1 Methanobacterium sp.
CTTGCAGGGTGTGGAAGTTTAGTTTGGGGATTTATAGCTTCTCTTGTTATGGTTGAGATTACTTTTAATCGTTTTTCTTCCTGCATTTCTTTTCTTTGTTGGGCTGTTAGCTGTATTTGGCCTTTATGGAGAATAGCAGCTGCAACTTCAAGATGATCAATTGTGTCAAAGGCATTATTCATGGCTTCTTCAGATGCTTTATCCCCTTTCTTTGCATCTTTAAATATTTCTTCGACCACAAGGATATCTTCAATGTTGATGTTCTGGCCTCTTTTAAAATCTGAAGCTAGATCTGGATCAACAAGAATTTCAAAATGTTCCCCAAAATATTCCAAACGTGCAGTAACTGCATCTTCAAGGGTTACCATTTTTCTATTCCTCTTCCTCCTCTTTAGATTTCCTTATGAGGAGTTCTTCTACATGTTCTGTTATTTCTTCGTCGGATAGTTTTCTGAATTTTCTATCTTTCCCATCTATAATTGCAATCTCAGCACTTGCAACAGTAGTTTTTCCTTCTGTAGCCTCATAAACTGCATCTAATGCTAATTCTATGGCTTCATCTAGTTTTAGGTCTTCACTATATTTTTTCTCAAATTCATCCATTGCAATCTGTCTTCCGGCACCTATAGCAGTTGCTTTATATTCAATTAAAGCTCCGCTTGGATCTGTTTCAAATAGTTTGCATCCGGATTCGTTTACTCCACCAATTATAAGTGCAGATCCAAATGGTCTTACTCCACCATGTTGTGTGTACATTTGTTTCATATCACATATCTTCTTAGCCAAACTATCTATACGTATTGGCTCATTATAGGTTATTTTATTAATCTGTGATTCCATTCTGGCTTTTTCAACAAGTGCTCTTGCATCTGCTACAAGCCCAGAAGTTGCTGCTCCTATATGGTCATCTATCTGGAATATTTTTTCTATTGATTTTGGTTCTACAAGTTTACTTGTTGGTCTTTTATCAACAACAAGAACTATACCACCAGCGGATTTAACACCTAAAGAAGTTGTACCTCTTTTCACAGCTTCCCTAGCATATTCAACCTGAAATAACCTTCCATCCGGACTAAATACTGTTATAGCCCTGTCGTATCCTGCTCCTTGAAACGGTTGCATATATATACCTCTCTAAAAGTTTTTCTATAAAGAAATGAATAATATTAAAATAAATGTTAAATGTATTATTTTTATACTTTGTTTTACAAACTATTATTCTATTATTTCATCTTATTATTATAGTTTAATAAAGTTTATTATTGCAGATTTAATGGTTCCTGAAATTCCAAGTGTATGGAAAACTATGGGCTTTCCTCTAAAGTTTGTTATGGTAGGAATTATAGTTATTGCAGAATCAATTTCTTCTCTTTTACAGCGTAATATACCTTTCATCCTATATTCCATGATAGTTTCAGGGATATTTTTATCTGTTTTACATTTCCATAACTTTACAACCCAAAGTTCAAGTTTTCCTGTTCCACATGCACCATATAGATATAATGAAGCATCTAAAAGCATTGATATTATATCATCTCTTCCAACTGGTCCTTGGGATAATACTTCAAATGCAATATATCTTTTTTTATCTCTCAATGTTGGAGGGAGTATTTTTAACTTTTGAATCATTTAATCAGTCTATAATATATTTTTAGTAAATAATAATGGTAATATAATATTAGATTAATTTATAGGTGGGATATTATTTATTTTAAAGTTCTAACACCTTCTACTATGAAATTGTCCCGTAAATTATTGGTTTCTATAATATTTTTGGGAGTTATGGAAATAGCTTTAAAACATTCCTCAAATGTCATTCCAAAACATTTTGCTAAGGATAATATGTCTATTGGGGTTTTAAGATCATATTTTGTGTTGGCACTGCTTGTTATAATTAATGGAAACTGGAATTTTCTTTGAAGATCTATAATATGTCTAAACTGACTTATTACACGATATCTATATCTTAAACTTGTTTTAAGAAGTGTTTTAATATTTATTTCAATTGCAACTGAATTT
The DNA here is from genome assembly GCA_028700095.1 of Methanobacterium sp. GTDB lineage: Archaea > Methanobacteriota > Methanobacteria > Methanobacteriales > Methanobacteriaceae > Methanobacterium_B. The sequence goes on from JAQVTJ010000138.1 coordinate 2,020, forward strand.
TCTGCTGCTTTTCTTGCTAAAACATGGTTTATGCCCATGTCTCGTCGGGATCTGTATGGTTGTGAAAGTATATCTATCTGTTTATCTTCACAAGCAGCTCTGTTAATTTTAAGATCACCGCCTTTTACAATTAAGATATCAGATTTTTTTCGTGATTTTTTAACTTTCTTTTTAAGGTCTTGGGGATTTTTACAATATATTTCAACTGCCTTTTTTAGGATGATATTGGAATTAAGTGTAAGATCTTGGAATTCCATTAAAAATTTAGAATTATAATCTTCAAAATAACGTGTTATTGCAATTCCAGTAAAGCCTAGTCTTTCTGCTTCTTTTATTATTTCCTTATTTCCATGGACATGAAGATCAAAAAATATGTCCTTAGAAAAGTTTCTATTCAAATAACTTCCTTGCAATTTCCAGTGCCACCTTTTTTTTCGCAGGATATGCTGCTATTTTAATTTTTAAATGAATAGAATCTCCATGTTCAACAATTTTCAGATCACCTTGATATGCTCTTTGTTTGTCAAATCTAAGAAATAAATTTCCAGAATCATCCATTTTATCTTCCAATCGATGTAAAATCCTTTTACGAATAGGATCATTCATTTTGGATAGTTTATCAACAAAATCTTTTATTTCCCTTTTTTTATCAATTTTGTTGGTTAAAATCAGAACAGGATTTTTGTAATATCCCTCAGTTTCTTCACATTGAGGGGATGAATTTGGAAAAAGTGTTTTAATAGATTCTAACACTTTTTCCTTATTTTCAGTTCCATAAACGAATGCTCTATAAGAGAGGTTATGGATCATATCTTATCGTACCTTTTCGGCCCCTTTACCTTTATTTCGAAGTCCTCTTGATTTTTTACCTTCACTTGTAAGGCCTCTGAACACCCTGTTGGTGTGTTGGTTATTACAGATCCAGTTAATTTTAGAGTCGTTCTTAATTGATGGGTGGTGTGGATCAGCAAGAATTACTTCATAGAATTTGAATTTCCCATCTTCCCAAAGCCAATATGAATTTAATACTTCGAGGTTTGGGAATTTTCTTGCAACTCTTTCTTCAGCTATTCTTTGAATGGATTTTTTCATGGTTATTTTCTTAATACCCATTCTTTTAGGTTTTCTACCTGCTGTGAATCTTGATTTTCTCAATCCACCCCTACGAACACGGGTTCTCACAACTATATAACCTTTTTTAGCTTTGTAACCTAATGATCTAGCCCTATCAATTCTGGTAGGTCTGTCTATTTTTACTATAACGCTTTCTTTTCTCCAAATAGGAGTTCTTGTGCGCATAAGTTCTTTAACATAGGATTTTGATGGATTTTTCCATGCATCCCTTATATATTTATACATTAATTAACACCTCTTTGTTCAGCTTGCGCCACATCCATGAGATAAGGTATCCCAAAAAAAGTTGCATATAACTTCAATGTAAGCAATCAAGTTTTTTTTTAGTTACTAGATTTAATCGCCAGAATTGGCGGTGATCAGTATTGTTCCACTTACTTTAAAAAGCTTACTATAAAAACTAGTTTATCCACATATTTTACTTCTAGTATATAGATTATATAAAATTTTAACCATCATAAAATTTAGGGAGGATATGATCTATTTAAAAAAAAATGGAATATACCCTAAAAAAATGGGGTTGTGGATTAAGAATTTATTCTTTTATATTGTATAGGGAATTCATGCCTTTTGTAAAAGCAGGTTTACCAGCCAATAGAAGTACAACTCTTAAAACATCAACAACTTCATCTCGGGTTATATTAAGTTCTTTCATACCACTTAATATCTGTTTTTTAACAGCTCTGTTATCTGATGCAGCTGCAGCAATTGCAATTGCTATGAGTTTCTGTGTTTTATAATCCAACACTTTTCCAGTGTAACATACATTATTTATATTAATAGATGCCTCATAAAGATCTGGATAGTCTTCTTTAACATGTTTCATTCCCTTACTAAA
>JAQVTJ010000139.1 GCA_028700095.1 Methanobacterium sp.
TCCTACACCTCTTTTTAACTTATTAAGTTAAAAATTCCTATTATACAATATTCATATTTATATCTAATATAATTTAGGGTAGTAATTTTTCATTGGAAAAATAGAGAACGTATAATCCCTTTTTTTTATATATTAAGTTTAAACTATCCTTTTCTTCTAAAAATACAATTTTCAAATACTTCAAAATTTAAAATTTCATAAATTATATGGTTTTTTGTTCCAGATAAAAAGGAAGATCCGGAATGCTAAAATTATAGTCAGTAAACAACCTTTTTTTTGGGAAAAACGGTTTAAAAATTAATTGAAGAATTTTAAGGTTTATAAAAATTTATTTAAAGGAATATAATTTTGTATTTTTATAATGGAAAACATGATTTTGATGCGTAGTTACAGTAAACTAGTTATTAAATAACTCCAAATTTTCTAAAATCCCATATATTATTTCTACAAGAAAAAAGATATAAAAGATATATATTATAAGAAGATTATTTTTTTTTAGTTAACTTTAACTTTAATTTTTTCTTTTTTTTCTATTTTAGGTAATATAACTGTTAAAACACCATTTTCTAGTTTTGCTGTTGCTTCTGTGCTTTTTATTTTTGTTGGAAGGTTTATTATTCTATTTACTTTTAAATGGTTTCTTTCCATTTTAATAAAATTCCCCTCAGTTTCTGTATCATGTTTTTGGGCTGTGATTTCAATTGTATCTTCTGTTATACTAATTTTAATGTCTTGTCTTTTAAAACCAGGTAAATCTGTTATGACAGTTAATTGTGTTTCATCTTCAGTAATGTCAGTATGGGGTTTATTAGGTAAATTTGATGCATATTCTGTGAGTGTACGTTCTAAACTGTTTTGTTTTTCTTTGATTGTGTAAATAGCATGTTTAAAAAGTTCTTCAGCTAGGTTTATTTTTTTCATTGTCAAATTTCTCCATTATTGTTATTATTTCAGTTACACCTGTTCCTTGTGATGCAGATAGCCTAAGTGGATTTTCCAATTGGTTAATGTAACTATTAACATGTTCAATATTTTCAACAAGATCCATTTTATTAAAAATACATTGAATTGGAGTATTGAAAACATGTTTTATTTCATTATAAAGATTTAGTTGGCTTTCTAATGGGTAGCCTGATGTTTCTGATGCATCGAATATATAGAATATAATATCTGCAAGATGTTCAAGTGCAACCATTGCATTTAATTCTATTTCATTCATATCCTGTATTGGTCTATCAAGAAGTCCTGGTGTGTCAATAAATTGGAAATGTGACCATTTATGTTCAAGATGGCCTATTTGAATTCCTGTTGTTGTAAATGGATAATCAGCTACTTTAGGCTCTGCTGTGGTTAAACTGCGGAGTAGTGTTGATTTTCCTACATTGGGAAATCCTGCAATTACAGCTGTGGTGGCTTTAAAATTAATTGTGGGCATATTTCTTAATTTTTGCTTTGCAAAGTCTAGGAAATGTAATTCATCCTCAATACGATATATAACTGAGGATAATCTTCCAAATGCTTCTTTTCTAACTTTAGCAGCATCTTCAGGGCTTAATCTGCGTATTTTAAAAACATATTGATTTTCAAATTTTGATATTAAATCTACTGCCCATTTAAGGGCTCCTAAAGATTTTTTGAATTGATCAACTCCCACAACAACATCTATGTAATCTTGGTAGAACATATTTAATGTGGAGATCTTGGGAATCTTTTCAAGTATATTATTAAATGTTTCTTCAGTTACTTGACATGCTGTTTTAATTCTTGCCTCTTCTGTTTTCTTTGATTTTTGGTGTCGAGGAATTTTTGAACTTCTAACTTTATTAGCGGCCTTTTTTGCTCTGCTAAAACTTTTATCCAGAACTTCTTCTGGTGTGGGAATAGTTGGTATAAACATTTTATAATCACTTTTTTTATATATAATTATGAATTTAATTTTTTTTATATTTTGATCCTATTTTTATTTTTATTTATCTTTTTTTTTATAACTTAAATATCTGAAAATTATCAATTTTTTTTTAATAAATTTTCCAAAGCCTTTTAATATAATGATTTAAAACCCTGAAATATGGATTAATATTATAGATTTTATATTAATATGAATTTTTAAGATAATAAGGTTTTTTTTTAATATATAAAATATAGAAACCTAGATAAAAAAATTTATATATAATAAGTATAAGTATGTTCTATGATATTTAATCTATTGTTTAAATTAGGTTTTGATTAAAAAAAATAAATAAATAAATGAATATTCTACTAAAATTTTATATTTTAAATTATATATTTTTATTCTTTAAATATTGTAGATGAGAATTTATAAATTTTTATATCAGGGGATTGCCAGCAATTTGATGGAAGTCCTGCTTTCATACATGTGTTTGAAAGAAGTTCTTCTTCATCCCATTTCCATTCTATTGCAACTTGTGGTAATAATAATCCTCTATATGGGCCTTTTTCTATAATAAGTCCATCTTGTCCGATTTTTATTTTTTCAATATATTCTTTGGGATTTTTAACATCTATAAGAACTGGTTTACTTAGTACACTTACTTCCACATCTAAATTATCAAGTTCAACAGATGTTACTGGGTTAAATCGGGGATCTCTTGTTGCAGCACATATTGCTACATCAATCACAGCCTCTAAAAGAGGCATTACCGGTTCAGGATATCCTATACATCCTCTAAGTTGTTTTTCACGGTTTAATGTTACAAAAACTCCCATATATTCCATTAATTGAGGATTGGTATTTTTGGGGATTTCTATTATTTTCTTATGAGTTAAATATGAAACAATTACTTTTCTTGCAATTTGTACAAGAAATTTACCATCTTCTGATGTTAACATAAATATGTTTCACCTCTTAAAAAGAAATTTTTTTTTTATATATAATTTTTTTTTAGATAATAATAGTAAATGGTATTATATATCTTTTTTTTTATGTTGCTCCTCCAACTGTGGCCTTGGAAACTCTTACATGAGGTCCTCCATCTCCCACAGGAGCTGTTTGTCCTAATTTTCCACAAAATCCCACTCCCATTTTAAAGTCTGATCCAAGTGCATCTACATTATTAAGTATTTCCATAATACTGCCTGAAAGTGAAACATCTCTTAGAGGATCTTTTATCTGCCCATCTTTTATTATAAAAGATTCAGCTGCATTAAATTGGAATACACCTTTTACAGTATCTACTTGTCCTCCTCTTGATCCTTTAAGATATATTCCATCTTTAATACCTTCTAATAATTCTTCAAATGTTTGATCTCCAGGTTTTAAATATGTATTGCTCATTCTAACAATTGGCTGATCTCCTACTGAAGACCTGGAATTTCCTGATGAGTTAATACCGAGTTTAGATGCTGTTTCTCTTGAGCTTAAAAGAGAGGTTAGAATACCATTTTTAACTAGGATATTTTCAGATGTTTTAACACCCTCTGCATCATATGGATAATATCCAAATGCATCCATACTTGCATCATCAATAATATTAACTAGATCAGAACCTATCTGTGTACCAAGCTTATTTTTTAATATAGAATCATTTTGAAGTATTAAATCTGCTTCAGCGGCATGTCCAAGTGCTTCATGTATAAAAACACCTGTTAATTCCGGGTCAAGAACAACAGAAAAACTTCCTGATGGTGGTGATTTTGCATTAAGAAGTCTTACTGCCCTTAATGCCGCTGTTCTGCCAAACTTTTCTATATCATAATCTTTAATTGTTTCAAAACCTCTAGAACCCCCAATACTTTTATGTCCAAACTGTATACCTGCGGAGGATGCTGCAACTGCATTTATAAACATTGCAACCCTGGATTCTTGCATTGTAATAGAAGCACCTTCAGAATTTAAATATAAACTAGCACCTTCTCCATCAACATAATTTACTGTTGTACTTACAATTTTTTCAATTTTAGCAGCTGCATCTGCCTCTTGAACAATTTCCTTCTTTTCATCTAAAGATACTTTAGATGGCAAAATTTTAGC
>JAQVTJ010000140.1 GCA_028700095.1 Methanobacterium sp.
ACTTTATAAAATAGTTATAAAAAAAAATTAGATTTCCATTAGAATATTTTTTTTTGTTAAAGATAAAATATCTATATAATATAGTGTAGAATGTAAATCTAAGTGAAGAAGATGGTATTTATGGATGCAATTGAAAGAATTGAAAAAGATATTGTATTGTTTACAAAAAATATAAAAGAAATAGAGTCAATAAAAATTGATGACAATGAAAAAAAAGTTGTTGAAATGGCAATTAACTACAGCAAAGATACCACATACTATCTTAAAAAAAAGGATTATTTAACATCATTTGGATGTATAACATATGCACATGGATTGTTAGATGCAATTCGCCTCCAAAACAAACTTATATAACTAAATATAGTTTATAAATTTATTATCCCAAAGCCGGAGATAAAATGAGAAAATTATTCCAAAAAGAGTCTAAAGTTGAGCAATACTCAAAAGAACATGCAGAATTGGTATATGAATGTTTAAATCAGTTGAAAATATTAATGGAATATTTTTATGCTAATGAGTATGATTCTGTAAAAAACAAAGTTGGAGAAATTTCAAAGTTAGAGCATAATGCAGATGAAATACGTAGAAAAATGGAAATAGAATTTTTCAAAGGAGCATTTCTACCATTTGATAGAGAAGATAGGATAATTCTTGCTGAACAAGTGGATAGTATCGCAGATATGACACAGGAAACAGCATATGGGATATGTTTAAGTAAAATCAATTTCCTAATAATTATAAAAATGACTTTTCAGATCTTATAGATTCAGTATATGCCACAGTATTCGTTCTTAAAAGATGTATTGAACTATTAGATGAAGATCTGGGTGAAGCACTGACAAAGGCGCATGAAGTTGAAAAATTAGAAAATATAGTTGATAAAATAGAAAGAAAAATAATTAAAAACCTTTATATAGCATATAAAAATGGTGAAATAGATATACTTACACATATTGAACTTAAAAGTACGGTTTTAAAGCTTGGAAAAATAGCTGACCGTGCAGAAAATGCCTCTGACAGAGTACCTATCATAGTGGCCAAGAGAAAAGGATAAAAAAAAAGAATATCTTAAATTTACAATTATAAAATTCTAACAGAGAATAATATAATGTCATTTAAAGGTGATATTAAAAAAAAATAACAAATGCACCATATGATCTAAAATTTCTCTTAGATAGGGGTTATAGGAAAAAAAGTGCATTAAATTTTGTTGCAAACAAATATCTTCTAGACCAACATGCACGAAATTATTTGTCTAGAAAAGTTTTTTCCACATTAATATCTGTTAATCGAATAACGAAAATTGTTGATATTAACCATATAAATAATCAAATTATTTATATAGATGGTTATAATGTTCTAATAACAGTTGAAAATATTTTTAATCACAAATATAATTCAATAATAATATGTGATGATGGAGTTTTAAGGGATACAAATGCTGTTTTTGGTAAATATAAAATTAATATACAAACTGAAATCGCTTTAAATAACATTATAAATTTGTTAAAAAATCACAATCCCAAATATGTTTATTTTTTATATGACAGCCCTGTAAATAAGAGTGGTGAGCTTGCTAAACTTACAAATTCATTATTAAAATCTAATAAACTACCAGGAAAAGCTTTAACAAATAAGAATGTAGATTATAAAATCGTAAAAATGGTAAAAACCCATAAAGGTATAGTTGCAACAAGTGATGGTATTATAATGGATAATGTAGAAAATATTCTAGATATACCTTATGAGATATGTGAAAAGATATTAAAATAAAGTATAAAAAAAATGTTATTGGGATAGGTTTGAACCTAATCCATATCTTTCATTCTACTTTCTAACATTTTAAAAACACCAGGAAGACTGGTATATTCCATTTCATCTGCAGGTAATCTATGAGGTTCGAATGGACCATGTCTTCTCATATATTCTGCAACTTCTGATGCAAGTGCTCTTGACCTGTCAAATGCAGGATCATCAAACATATCTAATGGTCCTACTAATTCTGAGTTGTTAATCTGGAAACCAAGAGCAATTACACGTGGTGGTCCGTCAAATCTTACAGGTGTAGCATTTTTCTGAGCTACAGGCATTAAAGGACCATTATGTGAACCTCTCATCCATCCACTTACAAGGTGAGGGAATGCAAATGGTTCTACTACTTCACCAGCTGCTGGGAATCCTGATTGTGATCTTACTATGGCAACAGGATCATCTTTTCCAATATACTGGCCAGCCATTAAATTTAATCTTTCTGTACTTATTGAAGCAGCTATTTCATTATCACTTCTCCTGGTGACATGTTTTATTACATATCTTCCAGTGGAACCAAGTAACGCAAGTGCATCATACATTTCATCAGGACAAGACATTGTAACCTTTTTATGTTCAATAACATCATATATCTCAAAATCATATCCTCCGTGAAGAGAAGGATCTATAACAAGTCCTGCTGTATTAAATGGATCAGCAAACATTTTAAATATTGGCATGTTAAATGCACCAGGTTCTGTTTTATCACAACAGAAAATAATTACTGGGTCAGATGGCCTTTCTTTAAATTCTAACTCAGCACATCCAGGACCCATTCCTTTAATATTACCTGAAAAAGTATCTGAGAGAAGATCTTGTCCGGCACCATAAAGTTTAAGGCTTTTTGCAACTTTTGTAGCTTCTAAAAATGCATTCCATGCTAATTCATGAACATCTTCATATTCTGTTCCATTTCTGTGAGTCATTATCAGATCTATGTCATCACCACAATTGGTGATATGATAATCCACAAGAAGTTCTTCATTCTTTGCTACTGCAAGTAATTCATCACATTTATTGAGCAAAGCACCATGGGTCTTTGCATGTCCAGCTATACTGCCGACATCCGCTTTAATTACACTAATAGTAGTTTTCATATAGTTCTCTCCAAAAAATAATGTTTAAAACAGCATTATAGACAATTTAAGGTTTTATAGATGCCGGGTTAAAATATATATTAACCCAACTTTTATCCATTAATTCGACCTAAAAAACAGCCTAAGCTGTAAATATCAACCTACACTATGGAGTAGTTTATGAAAGGAAATCCATATAAAAGTTACTATAATAAGTCCTTGAAAAATAAGAAAATATGTAGATTTAAGATCTGAAAAATATATATTTTATATATTATAAAAGTTTAGATTTTATTTCTTCTGCCATTTGCATTGTTTTTGAAGATCCACCAAGATCTGGTGTTAAATAGTTTCTTTCATTTAAAACATCTAAAAGTGCTTTTTCAAGCCTTCGGGCTTCAGAAACTTCTCCAAAATAATCCATCATCATCACGGCTGACAATATCATGGCAGATGGATTTGAAATACCACGACCCGCTATGTCAGGTGCAGATCCATGAACCGGTTCAAATAATGCATTATTATCTCCAATATTTGCAGATGGAACCATTCCTAAACCCCCTACTAATCCTGCACCTTCATCTGAGAGGATGTCACCAAAAAGATTTGTTGTAACTAGCACATCAAAATTATGTGGTTGGGTTATTAGAAACATAGCAGCAGCATCAACATATTTATCATCTGAATGAATGTTAGGATAATTTTTAGAAATTCTATAAAATGCATCTTTAAAAATTCCATCTGTTTTCTTTAAAACATTTGCCTTGTGAATTGCAGTCACTTTTTTTCTATCATTTTTCATTGCATATTCAAATGCAAATTTGCATATCTTTTCAGATGCATTATTGGTAATAACTCTTAGTGCTGTTGCACCATTAGATATATATTCTTCTACACCAGAATAAAGTCCCTCTGTATTTTCTCTTATTATTACTAGATCAAGGTTATTGTAAAAACAGTTTATGCCAAGATATGATTTTACTGGTCTGACATTAGCATATAGGTTTAATTCTTTTCTCAATGTTATTATTGCACTTTTCTGTCCTGGAACAGCTGTAACCGCCCCAAAAAGTGTTGCATCAGATAT